>JADGBP010000243.1:295-4303 GCA_015231395.1 Desulfamplus sp.
GGATAGCGTAAAAATATCTGTCAGATACATGGTCAGAGGGTCATCTACATTTTCACCGATCTTAAAGGCAGGCGTGGGAGCAACAGGTGAGATAATAATATCACAAGATTCAAACGCACGGTCAAAATCATCACGTATCATTGCACGTACTCTGGTGGCTCGTCCGTAATAGGCATCATAATATCCGGCGGAGAGGGCATATGTTCCAGTGATGATACGACGCTGGACTTCTGCCCCAAATCCTTTGGATTTTGTCTTTTTGTACATCTCAATCAGATCCTGAGCAGAACTGTCCCGTAGTCCATATCTTACCCCATCAAACCTCGCAAGATTTGAACTTGCCTCAGAAGGTGCTATCACATAATAGGCCGCAACTGCGTAGTCAGTCTGGGGCAAAGAGATATCAACCATCTCAACCCCAAGAGTTTCCAAAGTTTTTCTTGCATGGAAAAAGGCTTTCTCAACATCAGGATCAAGCCCCTTTACAGATAGAAATTCTATTGGAATACCAGCCTTCATTCCCTTTAGACCATTTGTGTCAAATTGAGTGATGGCAGAAGTGAAATCCGGCACTGCCACATTTGCAGATGTTGAATCAGAAGAGTCATGCCCACAAATAACATTTAGCAAAATTGCACTGTCTGCAACATCTCTGGTTATGGGACCAATCTGATCCAGTGACGACGCATAAGAGACAAGTCCATATCGTGACACCCGACCATAGGTGGGTTTGATTCCAACAACACCGCAGTGAGAGGCTGGTTGACGGATAGATCCCCCTGTGTCAGTTCCAAGGGAAGCTGTACACATTCTGGCAGCTACCGCTGCTGCAGAACCTCCGCTTGAACCTCCAGGCACATGATCACGATTCCATGGATTTCTGGTGATGTGGAAACCGGAGTTCTCAGTGGATGACCCCATGGCAAATTCATCTAAATTGGTTTTGCCAATAATAACTGCCCCTGCGTTTTTAAGCATGGAAACTACTGTGGCATCATATTCTGGCACAAAATTCTCCAGAATTTTAGACGCACAAGTGGTTTTGATCCCTTTGGTACAGAGCAGATCCTTTAGGGCAATAGGAATCCCGAGCAGAGGAGCACGGACATCTTCTGCAAAAAGTCTATCAGCCTCTACCGCACTACGCCTTGCACCGTCAGGATCTACGGTGATATACGCCCCGATATCACCATCAAGTTTTTCTATTCTTGCAAGCAGGGCATTGACCAGATCAACTGATGAAAAATCTCTCTTTTCCAGACCTGTTTTTGCCTGCTGTATGGTTAATTCATGCAAATTCATAAAAACTCTCCATAGTAATGACCTATTCCACAACCCATAATAATAACCTATCCTACAACCCTGGGAACGGTATAAAAATCTTCATGCCGTTCCGGTGCATTGGAAAGTGTTACATCAGGACCGGGAGAAATTCGCACTACATCATCCCTGAAAACATTGTTTTGCAATGCAGCACCAGACATAAGACCTGCACCGGAAACATCGGCATCCTTTAATTTGTCGATATATTGAAGAATATTGCTGATCTGCTCGGCAAATTTATCCACAAGCGTCTCATCCACTTCAAGACGTGCCAGATGAGCAATGTACTCTACATCTTTTTGTGTGATTTTCATGTTGTTTTATTTACTTGTCCTCTATTTGTTATTTAGATCAATCTTTTTGTATGATTAATCCCTTTATTCCGCTCCCCTCAAGTTGTTTAAGGTTTGCCTTTGCATCAGTTATGTTATTAAATGAGCCTGTTCTGATTCTATACCATGTGTACTCTCCAACCATTCCGCTGCTCATATAGGCAGAGTACCCCTTTGCCTTAAGTGTTTCTATATGCTTGATGGCATCTGATTCGTTTGGAAACGATGCAATCTGAATAGTGTATGAATATGCCGTGTTATTATATTCAGCACCCTGTACACTTTTTGTTTCTGCCATAAGGCTTGGAGTTTTTGTTGTATAAGCAGTTTTATCGGCAGTTTTCTCCGTTCTGGGAGCAAGAGTCGTAGCATACTGTTTTTGGTCACTATTGCTATTCTTTTTCTGACCACTACCGCTATTGACAGAAGTTCTGTCAATAGGAGAACCTTTGCTATCTGGCATAGATTTTGTCATAGATGTAATAGATGAGATCTGCTTTCCATGCAGTTTCGACGTCATGGCTTTTCTGCTTTTTTTCAAAGGTGTCAGAAGATCATTGGCAGCCAAATCTTCAGACAGGCTATCTGACAGTTCTGCTGATTCTGTGGCTGTTCCGTCTTTAGATTTGGAAACAGACGGTTTTCTAATTTTTAGATCATAATCTTCATTAAGATCACTTTTTTTCAATGCAGCATAAAAATCGAGATCCGGTTTTTCCAAAACAGGTTCTTTTGTTTCAGCATCCTCAAAAATTACAGCAAGGCGCTCCTGAAACCATCCTGTATCGAATTCAACCGGAGCTGTTCCCCGCCCTACCAGAACTCCCATAAAAAACATCCAGCCACTCAGCATGAAAAAACCGGAATATCTCAAAATTCTCTTGAGAAAAGACACTGCTACATCCTTTCCGGAGCAGACACCCCAAGGAGTTTCAAGGCATTCCGAATCACTTTTTTAACTGACGAAACCAGATAAAGCCTTGCCAAGGTTAACTCCTTATGCTCTGTAATAACTTTGTGTCGGTTATAATATCCATGAAATGCGGAAGCAAGGGACATGAGATAGGTGAAAATAACATGAGGATGAAGATCGATGGCACTTTTTTCAACCACTTCAGGAAAGGATGCAAGAATTTTAATGACTTTAATCTCTTCCGGCTCTACAAGCGTATTCAGAATTTGAGACAAATCGGGGATAGAAGATATCTCAGACAAATCAGAGACAATGCCCTGTTCACATGCTTTGGCTATAATTCCGGCAATTCTTGCATGAACATACTGTACGTAATAGACCGGATTTTCAGCAGTTTGCTGTTTTGCAACTTCCAGATCAAAATCAAGTCCACTCTCATAGCTTCTGCTCAGGAAAATAAAGCGTGCGGCATCTTTTCCCACCTCATCTACAATCTCCTTGAGTGTGACAAATTCTCCAGAACGTGTTGACATTGCAACTGGCTGACCGCCTCTGAGAAGGTTGACTAACTGCACCAGAATAACATTAAATTGCTCTCTTTTTCTGCCAGAACCTTCAACCACAGCATTGATACGGTTTATATATCCGTGATGATCAGCTCCCCACACATCAATTAGCCGATCAAATCCGCGGTTAAATTTTTCCATGTGATAGGCAATATCCGAAGCAAAATAGGTAGTCAAGCCATTGCTTCTAACTACAACTCTGTCCTTCTCATCTCCAAAAGATTGAGTTTTAAACCAAAGTGCTCCATCTTTTTCATAGATAATTTCCCTTGAACGGAACTCTTCAATAGCATCCTGAACTACACCTGAATCATAAAGACTCTGTTCGCTGAACCATCTGTCAAACTCAACGCCAAAATCTACAAGATCATCCTTGATACCTTGCAATATTTTGTCGGCAGCATATTTGGCACATATATCCACAGCTTCAGCTTCCGGCATGGACGCTGAAACTTTACCACCTAATTTATTATCCCCTAATTGATTACCACCTAATTCATTACCACCTAATTCATTACCACCTAATTTATTATCCCCTAATTCATTACCACCTAATTCATTGATTTCTCGGGCAATATCTTTGATATAATCACCTTGATAACAATCTTCAGGGAACTCAATATCTTCTCCACGCAGCTTGCAAAGCCTTAGCCACACAGATCGACCAAGAGTTCTGATCTGTCTTCCGGAATCATTAATATAATACTCTTTTTGAACATCAAATCCGCTGAAATCGAGTATATTCCCCACAGCATCTCCCACAGCAGCCCCTCTGCCATGACCAATGTGCAAAGGACCGGTTGGATTGGCACTTACAAATTCAACCTGTACTTTTTTGCCACACCCTATATCAGATCTTCCAAAATCTTCGTCC
>JADGBP010000244.1 GCA_015231395.1 Desulfamplus sp.
GGAGCAAGGCTTGCACATAGCCTTCCTGTGGATAAGCTTAAGAAAATCTTTGCAGTCCTTCTCTATTTTGTGGGAATCCGGATGATCTGGTCAATATTCTAATAATCAGTGTAATCAGGGTAATCAGGTTAATCCGTGATTCAGACAGACTCAAAAAGTTAAAAGTGGACGAAGTTAGAATAAAATTCCCACAATGTATTTTAGTACAGGAATTTAAATTAAACAATAATTGCAGCGAAGCTGCTTATGTGCCAGTAAGGGGGTTCGTATGTCTAAATACTATCAATACAGGGTATCTGTACTATTTTTTATATGTTTAACATCTTTAATATCTTTTTTTTCTGTTTCCGCTCTATTTTATAACAGCAAAACCGATAGTATTATTGATAGTTTGATCAATAATCTGACACAAGGGTTATCTCCTTGCAGTGCCTTTGCATCAGATCGTACTATAACTAATAAACTTGGCATGACTTTTGTGTATGTTCCAGCAGGCAAATTTATAATGGGAAGTCCTGACAACGAAATGGGAAGAGATTGGAATGAAAAACTTCATTCTGTCACTATCTCACAAGGATTTTATATTCAGGAGACAGAAGTAACACAGGGACAATGGAAAAAACTTGTTGGATTCAATCCATCTTCTTTTCCTGACTGTGGGGAAAACTGTCCTGTTGACACCATCTCATGGGATCAATGCATAGAATTTATAAGGGTTCTTAATGAGTGGGAAAACACAACAAAGTATCGTCTTCCCACTGAAGCTGAGTGGGAATATGCATGCCGTGCAGGAAGCACTACCGCCTTTGCCAATGGTCAGATTACCCAGGAACTTTGCACTCCCCTTGATCCGCTTCTTGATAAGATAACATGGTACTGTGGCAACTCTGGCTATAAAAATCCGCCGGATGTTTTAAGACCTCATCCAGTAAAAACTAAAATTCCCAATGCGTGGGGTATCTATGATATGCATGGAAATGTACAGGAGTGGTGCATGGATTCCTGTGGATGGAAAAGCGGGTGGTTTGGCAGAACCGGAGCGGTTACATCAACCTATAAAGACAATATTGTTGACCCGATTTCAAAAGAGGGGGATCGCAGGATTTTGAGGGGAGGAGGATGGCATCAGTCTGCCAGATACTGTCGCAGTGCCAATAGAAGTTACTATAAACCCATGGCTAAACGGAACAGCCTTGGATTTCGTATTGTCAGGGAACAGTGATTGACATGAACAGTGATTGACATGAACAGTGATTGACATTTAAATAAATCAGATATAAACTTGTCTAAAAAGGTAAAATAAAATTTTAAAAAGATGAGTTGCCCTTTAGCGTGAAAATATTTTTGTTTTTTATAGTTTTAGGGTGACCTAAACCCGGCCATGATAGTTTAACATAAAGGAGGTGCGGAATGTCTTTTTCAATTAATACCAATACTGCTGGTACAAGGGCATTGAATACATTGAATCAATCAACAATTGATTTGAGCAATTCAATTCAACGCTTTTCCACAGGTAACAGAATCAACAAAGCCGCTGATGATGCTTCTGGCATGATGATCTCAGATACTCTTGGAAGCCAGGCAAGAGGTGCTGGGCAAATGATTATTAATGCCAATAACAGCATCAACATGGCTCAAATTAAAGACGGTGCTCTGGGAGATGCTACATCAATAATGCAGGGAATAAGGGAAAAAGTAGTTCAGGCATCATCGTCAGCCCTTAGTGCATCAGATCGAGGTATGCTTAATCAGGATATTTCAAAATCAATGGAGTCTCTCGGAAAATTGTATGAAGGGGCACAATTTAACGGCCAGAAGCTGCTTTCCGATTCACCGGGGCTATCCTCTTTGTCACAGATTGACCTTTCAAGTGTCGAAAGCAGTCAGGCTTCTCTTGAAATGGTAGATGATGCCATGGAGCAGACATCAAAGATGAGATCTGACATAGGTGCCACTCAGAGTCAGCTTGGGTCAACAATTAACAGTCTTAGTACTGGGATGATTAACTCATTGCAGTCAGAATCTTCCATAAAGGATGTTGATATTGCACAGGAATCTATGAATATGAAACAGCTTGAAAATCTCAGAACAGCAGGGTTGTTTTCTTTAGCTCAAGCTAATGCACAGCCAAAAAATGTGATATCTCTGTTGAGCAAAATGGAAGCATAATTT
Organism: Desulfamplus sp.; assembly: GCA_015231395.1. Classification (GTDB taxonomy): domain Bacteria; phylum Desulfobacterota; class Desulfobacteria; order Desulfobacterales; family Desulfobacteraceae; genus Desulfamplus. Next base: position 2,173 of record JADGBP010000244.1, read on the forward strand.
ATAGTTTTGAACATAAGCAGCTTTGCTGAAATTGTTGTTTAATTAGAAATTTCTGTATTAGAACATAAGCAGCTTTGCTGCAATTAATTGTAGGATTGAAATTCATGAGTAAAAACAAAAATTTAAAAACAATAAATCGGAATATCAATCAGAAAAAAACATCGAAATATTAATTAGAGAAAAAAATGGATAACTATAACTCATTAAATGAAGAAAAAGAGCCGGATGATTTGCTCAGGGAAAATATCATTCGAAGGAACAAGAAAAAAATAGCACCTGGCAATGAATTAACCGGAAAATCCTTGCTGAAAAAAAGTGATTTGTCACTGGTCTTTATTGGTGCAGGCATCATCACATTAATTGTTTTCTTTCTCTTCCTACGACCATCGGATAATTTAAGCGAAGATAACGACATCAATGAACAAGAGAGTAAATCAATTGAAGAAACAGTCAAAACACTCGAACAGAAAATGACTACTCTTGAAGAGATGTTGCAGACTATTAATGCAAGCCAGACAACTATGGACGGTGATCCAAAGAAGTTTGAAACGCCCGATATAAAAACTTATGTAGCAAGGATTGAGAGAGTTGAAACTGCCCTCTCTGTCAAATTTGATGTTCTGACAGCCAGAGTTGATAAGATGGATGACAAACTGTCTAATATTATCAGAGATGTGGAAAAAAATAGTCGAAGCGTTAACAATATGAAGCAAACGATCGCTCAAGCTGTTCAGAAAGAAGAGCGTGAAACTGTTAAACAACCAACCGTACAAAGTAAAACCAGTTCTGCTCAAATCGTGGCACCAACCAAATCAGAGACTTCAACCAAGCCAGTTGAAACAATAAAACCTGCTGTAGCAACAAAAATAGCAACAAAAACAGCAGCAAATACCAAGTCTGATACAACTGCCAAAACAAACGCGGCTACTCAGCATAAAAAAGACAATCAGGACAAAAAAGGTAATGAGGGAGATACCGTTTATCATACAGTTGCAAAGGGAGATACTCTTTATGGTATAAGCAATAAGTATAATACCACTGTAGATCAGTTAAGAGCTATGAACAAGATGACAAAAGATGACGCTATCATTATTGGTCAGAGGATAGTAGTAAAGAAATAGTATGCCTCTCCTCACTTGAGCATCTTCCTTAAAAATTTGTTTTTAAACATAAAAAAGAGCGGATAATTTAATTCTTATCCGCTCTTTTTGTTTGTCAAACCAAAGACGCTTTGTTTTAATGAAAATCCTGACACTCCAGGTCGTATAAGAATTTCAATCAAAAAAAAGTTGAAACTCAGTTGAGAATAGAAGCTTTCCTGTTGAAATTACAAGCCCTTATCTTTAAAAAAAGGGGCGTATTTCATATCACACTTCATAATATGATCTTTAAGCCACTGGGTCAGAAAATTCATAAGATCAATAGACAAAGATGCTTTTCCCTCCTTGAAATCTTTCTGAAATGCCAGAACAGTTCCCACAAGCTTTTCATGAATCTTTTTATGCTCTTTGTATTCGGGGTAATCATGCTTTTGAAACAATTTCTCTTCATGGGCAAAATGATAGACTGTATATTTTGCAAGACCGTCCAAAATATCACCAGAACGCTGTATCCCAGCCTTCTGCTTCATAACATTATGCAGTTCGTTAATCATGCGGATAAGCTCTTTATGCTGAGTATCAATATCTTTAATTCCTGTCGCAAATTTTGGGCTCCATGTAATCAAGTCAAATGATTTTTTAATTTCAGGAGACTTTTTTACAGATGATTTTACAGTTTCAGAGGTTTTAGATGATTTTACAGTTTCAGAGGCTTTAGATGATTTTACAGTTTCAGAGGCTTTTGCAGTTGCAGATGATTTTGTAAGATCAGATGTCCTTTCATTCTCCGTCTGTTTTTTCAAATCATCTTTATAGTTTTTTTCATTGTTATCATTGTCTTCTTTTTTATCAAGATGGTCAGTAGAGACTTTAAAAACGCTGATCATATCCCTGAGTTTCAATGAAAGTTCAGAGAGATCCTGAGCACTCAGATTCATCTGACCGCTCTTCTGGGACATGGTTTCTGCCACGTTGTGAACAGCATGTATATCGCTTGAAATTTCAGAAGAGACCTGAG
>JADGBP010000245.1 GCA_015231395.1 Desulfamplus sp.
ATGGTATGAAAAAAGATAATAAAGAGAATCACTATCCGAATATATCGAAACCCGGTATTTGTTTGCAAAAACTGATTTAGTTGCCTTGATTGCATTGTTTCAGATCTTTGCATTATTTCAGATCTTTGCATTATTCCAAGTTGTTTTATTATTCCAGATAGTTGCATTGCTTCTCTCTCATGCTACCCATTAATTGTTTATCTTATTCCACACATTGAGTGTTGCTTGCGTGTTGAGTGTTTGTCACTGATGAGTCCCTCAGCTTTATTGCTCTATTGTTCATGAATCCTAACCGATGGAAATCTTGACTTGTCAGTATGCGGATAAAACTTTGCCCCGCTGAAGATATTCATGAACTCCTGATTCACATTAAGCTCAATATATGTGATTCCCTGCCTGATCAACTCGATCTCTTCAAAAGAATCGGGTTCCATGAGAAGTTTTGCCGCCCCTTCAAGAGAGGAGTTGCCAAGCACCTCAAACTTTTCAAGAGGGATATCCGGCAGCATTCCGATTGATATTGCTGATTCCGGATTGATAAAAGAGCCGAATGTTCCGGCAACATAAAACTTTTCAAGATCGTTAAACTGCAAGCCAGCAGTCTTTTCAATTATCACCTGAAGAATTGAGTACATGGCAGCTTTGGAGCTGGTCAGAGAGTTCATCTCAACCTGAGTCAGCACAATATCAGAGTCCGAACTTAAACCGGAGCTTGACTCAATATTTTGTCCAGATCCATATACCAAACAGAAACAACCCACACCTTCTTTTTCAAAATATCTGTGACCGCATTGCTCCGGAACAAATTTACCCCTGATATCCAACATTCCTGACAAAAAAAGCTGTGCTGCAAGATCAATCATTCCCGAACCACAGATACCAATAGCCGGCTTCTCTTCAATGGTATGAATTTCAACCACTCCTGTGACAGGATCGATCTTTACCCGATCAATAACACCGGGCTTCGCTGTCATTCCCATGTCGCTGATTCCTCCTTCCAGAGCGGGTCCTGCCGCACCGGCACAGGCAATCAGCCAGTCGCGGTATCCAACCACTACCTCGGCGTTTGTACCCACGTCCACCATTATGCATGGAGCATCTTTTTTGTGAAGCTGAGCAAAGAGTATCCCTGAAATAAGATCGCCTCCAAAATATGAACCAATGTTGGGAAACAGATAGATCATGCCGCGTTTATTGATTGTTATTCCAAGCTCCGCAGCTCCAAGTGGTTCAGGTGCGTTCACTGCAGGAATATATGGCTCACGGATTAGAAACGACGGGTCTATACCAAGAAACAGATGTGTCATGGCACTGTTGCCGGCAACCGTGAGCAAATGAACAGATTGAGAGGAAATGGCATCAACAGGCTTAGGAGAAACGGTTTGAACCGGTTGAAGTGCAACTGTCTGAATAGGTTGAGAGGGAACCGTCTGAATAGGTTTAGGGGGAACAGTCTGAGCCTCAAGATTTATAGAATTATTGGAAAAATTTGTGCAAAGCAAATTTATGTTTCGGTTAAAGGCATCAATGACAAGTTTTTGTAATTCGCTGATACCTTTTGATGTTCGGGCATGATGTATTCGTGCAAGCACATCAGGAGCGATTGATGCCTGAGGATTATCAAAGCCAAGCTCACCACAGACAGCCAAATTTTCAAGATTGATGAGACGAAGCACAATACGGGTAGTTCCAAGATCTGCCGCAATCCCTAAAACAGGTTTGTCCTTATCCGGTGCAAGTATATCTACCACACGCCATCCTCTGGAATCTCTGAATAGAACCACCTTTACTTTGTGACACCAGCTCCTCAGTTTCAGGGGGAAGTCAGTTGCAAGGTTTGTAGGGAAAAAAAGGGTGTCAGTTCCAATATCTTTTTTAAGCACAGATTTGAGACGCTCCACATCTGCTGTATTATTTCCAAGAAGAGGTTCGGGCAGCTCAATATATTTCACAAAACTTTGATTATTATAATCTGTCTTTTCTTTTTGATTTCCTGATTTTTTTAAGATCGGTTTTTTTAGGATTGATTGTTTAATCATGGTTATCCTGTAATTTGTTATCCTGTAAATTTTTAGGATTCTGGAAGCGATTTGTTTTCAAAAAGATACTAAATGTTCATGGTCGGAATCCCGACTCGACCACCCCGAACCATGAAAATCAGAATGTGTTTTCACGGTAAAAAGTTGGTTCAGTCAGTTTTGATGTGCCTTAAAAAGAATATCTTGAAGGTAGTTCCCACGCCGTATTCACTGTCAACTTTTATAAAGCCGTTGTTCTGTCTTACTATTCCATATACTGTAGCAAGTCCAAGCCCCGTACCTTGCCCAATTGCCTTTGTGGTGAAAAAAGGCTCAAAAACATAATCAAGCGTATCTTTATCCATGCCGCAGCCATTGTCGCTTACAGATATTTGTACATAATCCCCTGGCAGATAGTCAGCATCAATGGCACAAGAGGCTTTGTCAAAAGTTATATTTCTGGTTTCAATGGTGATTTTACCCGTACCTGATATTGAATCTCTGGAGTTGGTGTATAGATTCACCAATATCTGCTCAATTTGGGAAGGATCAACCTTTACTGACCATAGATCTTTACCCTTAAGCCAGACTATATCAATCTCTTTTCTGATCAATTGACGTAGAGTAGCGATTATATTTTCCATATTTTTGTTAAGGTCAACCACCTTTGGGGTTATTGTCTGCCTGCGGGCATAGGCAAGAAGCTGATTTGTCAGGCTGGCAGAGCGTTCGGCAGCGTTTTTGATATTTGCAAGTTTTCGGTTCAGAGGGTTTCCATCTTCAAGTTGTATCATTGCCATTTCGGTATAACCTATAATTACCCCCATCATGTTGTTGAACTCGTGAGCAATACCGCCGGCAAGCCGTCCTATGGACTCAAGTTTCTGGGTATGATTTAACTGGTACAGAAGTTTTTCACGCTCTTTTTCCAAGCGTTTGCGTTGGATGATTTCAAGCCTGAGCCGTCTGTTCCAGACAATTATAACTATCAGAATAATAAAAGCAGGGATAGCTACCATCAGAACCCACTTTACGATATCTGTTTTCCTGATTCCGAATTCGTATCTTACAGAAAGCCATTTGTTTCTTATAGTCGCATGCTGATCTGGACTCAATGATGCGAGTCCTTTGTTGATAATGGAGACAAGTTCCGGCCAGTCCTTTCTAATCGCAAAGTAAAGGTTATAGTTATCATAAGCTGTAGGTGCAGCTATTTTCAGGTTAGTCAGTCCATACTTTTCAATCAGATAGGAAGCGGTCGCTAAATTTTCGACAGCAAACTGGGAATCTCCCATTGAGACAGATTTGAGAGCATCAAGAGGGGATTTAGCAAAATCAAAAACAACATCAATATGGTCATCCTTGCTGAGCCATTGATAACCAAGTGTCTGCTTTACCAAAGCCACCTTCATTCCATCCATATCATTGACGCTGCTGATAAAAGGTGCGTCTTTCCTGCTTATTATCACCAGTGGAAACGAGAGATATGGATTGGAAAATCTCAGGTATGCTTCCCTGTCCTGAGTGCGGGCGGCACAGGTGAGAAGATCAATTTCTTTATTTTCAGCTTTTTGTAAAACTTCCGTCCAGGGTAAAGGCTTTTGCACTTCTGCCTTCAGACCAAACTGACCTAAAATGAGCATAAGGTAATCAAAAGACATTCCAGATGATTTTTCTTGTTCATCAAAACAACTGAATGGAGGAAAAGACTTGGGGCCACTGACTCTCAACACCGGATGGGTTTCTATCCATGCTTTTTCATCAGCACTCAGAAGAGTCTCTTGCTCTGGGAAACCTGATTCTAGTTCAGTCGTTGAAGAATCTGATATCCTTGTTTCTGCGGAAACTGATGGCTTGTATGAGGGCAGAAGAAAAACAGTGAGCAGAAAGAACAGAAAAAATAAAACAATAATTACTCTGCCACGGGTATCTATCAAGTTTTTCACCATGGGCACTCCTTACCGTGAAACACATTTTGGTTTTGATTGATTCAGAGTGATCGGATTCCCACTTTGAACGTTTATTTGAGTTCTATTTTTTTCAGAACATATCATACAAAAAGTGTCAACTACTTTGTCACTTTAAAAACCATAATAATTTTTTATTATTCAGGCATTTCAATCCTGCAATAATTACAGCGAAGTTGGTTATGTTAGGTGACAAAATAGTATTATGCGATAGCATTAGGAATCGGTTTTAAATAACCTGCCCATTTACCTCACCCCCC
>JADGBP010000246.1 GCA_015231395.1 Desulfamplus sp.
GCGGACACTGCTAATTTATATGTTGAGGTGCGTGACGTCTCCAATAAAGTCCTTTCTGATTTTTTTATTGATTATAGGGATTACAAAACAAATACCCCGTATATCAGAGATATTAATATTCCCGATGTGGAACTTGAACCATCTGCTGTAACACTGTCTGGATTGGCTGTCAGAAGAATAGAACCAATATTTGGATTTGCCCCACCTTCAAATGTGACCAGAGTGCTCTGTTTTGCAGCTCCTGAAGTTGCTGTAATTGTAGCAAAACCTGCGGTGGTGGACGAAATAAGAGATACGATAACCTTTCCTGTATTATCAGGAGTTGTTACGGTTATGGATTGCGTGGTGGTTGATGTGCTGGAAAATGTTCCAGTAGTTGTCGAGAAGGTAACCGAAGTTCCTGCGGGTACAGGATTGCCTGATCTATCTTTTATATCTGCTGTAATTGATGCTGAACTTGAGCCGTTGGCAGGAATACTTGCCGGATTAGCAGTCAGAGTTATAATCCCAACATCAGTAGCTGTGCCACTACCCTTAAAGGTTACCGTAGTTAATTGATATACACCATTAGACAGACACCAGACATCAACAGGTCCGGTGGTTGCTGATGAGATCAGGGCAACATATACTTTTCCTGCATCATCAGTTGTTGCGGCTGTGAATCTACTTACACCATTTTCAAGAACACCGTTGGCAAAGGTTCCATTAGAGGCATAAAAAGCTATTTCTGTGCCAGCAGGAACAGCCCCACCTTTACTGTTAGATAACTCCGCAGTTACCATTAGTGAACTTTTCCCATCAGCGGGAATAGTTGTTGGAGCAGCAGATAATTTTATATAAGCTGTACTCTCACCAGCAGCAGATCCATCAGAATTCACAGCTGTAAAGGTAATTTGAATTGATTGTGTAATTCCACCTGATGAACATGTTATGTTTGCTTTTCCCGCAGTATCTTCAGGTCTTGTAATAAGTGAAGCTTTTACTACACCACCAGCAGGAGTAGTTCCTTTAAACTCTTGAGAACCGTTTAAGAACATACCCTTATCTGTCGTGAATTGTACCGAAGTTCCTGCAGCAACTGGCTGTCCAGCATTGTCAGTTAATGTTGCTTCCAATACAACTGAACTTTTTCCGTTAGCTGAAACTGTGTTGCTTGATGCTTTAAGGTCTATTGATGCGGTTGTAGTGCCAAAACCATCACCATAAAATTCAACCGGAGTTGTAAGTTTTGCAGTACCATACGCTGCTGTAACTGTGCATATTCCAGATTTGAATGGTGATAATAATATAACCTGTGCAATGCCATTAGTATCAGTTTTTGCGGTGTTGGTTAGAAGAGTACCGCATATTGTAGTAAAATTAATAGGTTCGTCACTTACTGCCATTCCATTGCTGTCATTCAAACGAACACTTATTGTTGAGGTGTTTTTACCATCTGCCAACATATATACTGGTTGTGCCATCATATTGCTAAGACTGATAGTGTTAAATTTAACTGTCAGAGTATCATTTATAGAACTATCGGCTTTAATACTTGCTGTGAGTATGTATTCTTTAGCACTGGAGGCTGATATGGTAAATTTGGCCATACCATTTTTAGTTTTAACAGTAGGAGGGAATTCGTTAATTTTTAATCCTGTAGCAGAAGAGAGATTAACCTCTATATTATCTTCATCTTCAACAAGGTTTCCGTTTTTGTCTGTTACTTTAACTTGGAGTCCATATTCACGGTTAATATATAAAAGTGTATTTTCTGGGTCATCAACTAAATCAAGAATCTCAACTTTTGCTGGTACTCCTGCAACTTGTTTGATTTTAAAATTATCTGAATTATTACCAAAAGAAGCTATAATGGTAAAATCACCTTTTTTGTAAGTGCTTTTATAAGTAAATTCTGCTATACCACTTGAATTAGTAACTGCTGTCCCAATTTCATCTCCTTTACCACCTGTTTTACTATTAGGAATTGTAACTTGCCATATACCATCAAATTTACTATCTGTCTGTCCTACTTCAACTAATAAATAATAATCACCATCAGATAAAATTTGCTTGGCAACCTGTTCTTGAACACTACCATCTGTGGTTACAGAATATAAATCCATTTTATCATAAGGATTATCAAAATTATATAATTCTACTCTAAAGTATGTAGGAACAGGGGACTTACTTGTAATATTACCATTATTATCTTTTACATAATCGAATTTTGTATTTGTATATTGAAACTCCATCTTTTTTTCTCCAGCAAATAGAGAAAACCTACCTGTATTTCCATATCCTTTTTCGTTAGAATATGTCTCTTTGATGTCTCCTTGTGAAAAAACAAGGTCTTTATCATCTGGATTAAGGCTTGAAAACTTAACCAAAGCACCCTCAACAGGATTTCCATCCTCATCAACTACGAGTGCTGTTATAGTTTCTGTAGATTTCTCATCGGCTGTAACTTTAACTGAATCTTCTTCGTTTAAAATTGAGACTTTAGCATTTTCACCCGCACCTTTTGCCATAGTGATATAATATCTGTCCCGTTTAAATTTAGCCTGAGATGGGCAATGCACTACAATATAATAAGTACCAGCATCGGGAATATTAATATCTCTGATATACGGGGTATTTGTTTTGTAATCCCTATAATCAATAAAAAAATCAGAAAGGACTTTATTGGAGACGTCACGCACCTCAACATATAAATTAGCAGTGTCCGCAGTCGCACCAGATGGAAAATCATAATATGCAGTAAGGCTGACAATGCCAGCAGGAACACTGACTATAGAATACCAGTCATAATCTAAAGCGTGCCACATATTGCCGACAATTTTATCGCCAAAGGTCATTTCCGTTGCAGAAATTCTGCTTTCATTAGGCTCAGCTTCATATTTGGAGGCACTGTAAACATTTGTGCCTGACAATGTAATCGCGAATAATGTCAACCAATAAACAAATACCATTAATGATTTTTTCATGATTTTCTCCCTGATACTACATGATGGAATATAAACATTTGTTGTTGCTAATTTTATAATTCACTGCTGGTGAAAACCCCTGAACTTGTTCAGGGGATGAAACCAATATGTAAACTTTGACAGATACTCGCAAGTTCTGTCCCTCTTTACATTGAGGTTGATTCACTTCGGGATTGTTTAAAGTCAGTTTGTCGTCTTTCAGACCGTCTGAAACACTGAGACTTTAGTCTCTGTTTAATTCCAAACTTGTAGAGCAAGGAACTTGTGAAGTATCCCTTGGTACGTTCTTTAACTTTGCTTTAAACTTCTGCATAAAGTTTCCTTTAAGCTCCCTAATCAACTCTTACGTTAAACATCACTGTTCAAGCCACTGAACTTGTTCAGTGGTAGTTGACTATTAATCGTTTCACTAAAACCTTGATCTTTTGCAATTTCATTAATCAATTGTATAAGCTGGCTGATATTCTTATTGCATGACAAGGAAAATTGTTCTTTTGTTTTCCATAACTCTTCAATTATTTCATCTTTTTGTTCTTTATTCATAATATTCTCCTATTAATTCTTCAGGTGTACAGATTTGCGGGAAATAATACCCAGAAGCTTCCACAATTGTTCTGACTTTCGGAATTAAATGAGCGTTTGCCAAATGTTTGAAATTCCATGTCAACAGAAAATCAACTGAATGATAACTTGCAATAGCAATATGCAAAGCATCATCTTGAGCGTTATCAGGTATCGGCGAATCTATGATAAGTTTATCAGCCAATTCTTCACATGCAATATTTATAGTCAGCCTTTCTATTTCTCGAAGTACATGAAGCCTTTTTTGAGATTGTTGATTATCTCCCTGACTTGCTTCAGCAATAACCAAATTTGAAGTGAACAACATATAATTTTGACGGTAGTTTTCCCACCACTCCCATGTTTGCTGTTGTCGAGCTGCTGCTATTAGATTTTTACTTGGTCTGGCTGTAAGGTAGCTGATGATTGATGTCTCAATATAAACTGTTTCCATTTTTCATGCCCGCAAAGATATTATCTTTAAATGATGCACTAACTATACCAACAAGATTCAAAAAAATAAGCTATTAAAAAATATGGGCTTGAATCTCTCTTCTGTAACCTGATAAGAAAGATCAGCCCGCTTTTTATCCACATTACAGTGATAATGTTTAACACCCTAAGCTAAAGCTATGGGCTAAATTTACAAAAGCCCCTTTAAAGGGGCTGGTTTTTCAGCCGATGGCTTTAGCCTACGGCGATAATTGCATGTTAA
>JADGBP010000247.1 GCA_015231395.1 Desulfamplus sp.
GAAAACTACGGTCAGCAGTGCCCCATGACTTCCAGTAAATTTGTTATGTGGGTGGACGACTCTCCGGGTGATCCATACGGACAATTTCATGATTGTTACTATTACCCTAATGGACAGTTAAAAAACGAAAGCCACAGGAGAGGAAGTGGAATGGGCTTACCGGACGGCCTGCAACTTGAGTTCTATGAAAATGGACAAATTAAATATTTTTCCGCATATACGGGTTATAAATATACTGATGGAAGCCAATCTCCTTACATAAATCATCTGGGAGAGCACAAGGAGTGGTATGAAAATGGCAATCTTAAAGAAGAGGGCTATTATAAAGACGACTACCCGCAAGGTCTTTTCAAAAAATATTGCGAAGACGGCAAGCTAAGTGAATTTTACACATACGATAATAAAAAGAAAAATGGGGAATATGAAACGTATTACTGTAAAACAGATACCCAGATTTATACGCTCGAGGAAAAAGGTACCTACGTGGATGGTAAGATTGACGGTTCCCGCGAGCGTTATTATTCTAACGGACACATTGCAGAAAAAATTACATTCAAAGACGGTAAATATGACGGTCCCTACGAGAGTTATAATTCCGACGGAACCATTAAAAAAAAGGGAAATTTAAAAAAGCAATAGAGTAGGTAAATGGTATGACGGTTATGGAAACTGTACCTATTATCTTGAAGATGGGACTTCAAATCTGCAGATGACATTGGAAATGTGTAAGTAAAAAGTTTCACCTTATGGAAAAACATAAGTATCTTGGCACTTAGAGCCGTTTTAAATATGGGGTGTCCAAATCGCCACATTTGACTTGCTCACTTTTTCGGATTCTTGAATCTGCTTTAAAACTCAGTAAAAACAAGTTGTTTGGTTGATATTGCCAGTCCCAAAAAGTGAGCAAAAAAAGTGGTGCTAAAGCGATTTTTGGACACCCCCAGCCTTGATAATTATGACGATCATGACCGTTTGGAGAATTATTGAATTCGTGGCATGAAAATTGATGGGTATTGAAATTATTAAGAAAACTTCATTTTGGCTTTCACCTCGCAGGTGAAGTAATAAATATTTTTTTCCAATGATTTGAACCTTATAGGTCACAACTTGGGCTATTTTATTATTTCAGCTTCTCATCCATGCATGAAACCTTGCAGCCAAAGCGAGCATTCTCTTGGGAGCATGTGCTTTTTTCCACTGACCAGCAGCATATTTGTTTGCCTCTGCCATGGTAGGATATATGTGAATTGTACCAAGAATTTTGTTAAGACCCAATCCATGTTTCATGGCAAGGACAAATTCTGCGATCATGTCAGAAGCATGACTTCCCACAATTGTGACTCCAAGAATTTTATCTTTTCCAGGTACGGTTAGCACCTTTAAAAATCCCTCTGTCTCTGAATCTGCAATTGCCCTGTCAAGATCATCAAGGTTATAACGTGTCAACTCATATTTGATTCCTTTTGCTTTTGCCTCAGACTCATTGAGTCCAACTCTTGCAACTTCAGGATTTGTAAATGTAGCCCAGGGAATTACTCTGTAGTCAACCCTGAATTTTTTGATGTCTCCAAATAGGGCATTGACTGACGCATACCATGATTGATGGGCAGCAGTGTGGGTAAATTGATATGGCCCTGCAACATCTCCAGTACAGAAAATATTGGGGATTGAGGTTTCCAGAAAATTCCCGGTCTTTATAGTACCGCTTCGGGATAACTCAATTCCAAGTTTTTCCAGACCAAGACCCTTGACATTTGGAGATCTGCCAAGTGCAAGCAGAATAGCATCAAATTCAATAATTTCTTCTTTGCCGCTCTTTACGTGGTTGCAGACAAGTTTATGAAGGCTCTTTTCATTGATAACATTTTTGGATTGATGTTCTGTTGTTTCAAATTGATATTGTGGCTTTTGAGATTGATGTTCTGTGAGAATTTTTGCAGGCAGATATTCTGTTAAAACCGTTATCCCCTGTGCCTGAAATATTTCTTTAATCAATTCTGAGACCTCAACATCTTCTCGTTTCATAAGATATTGCCCACGATGTACCAATGTAACCTTTGAACCAAAGCTTGAAAAAGCCTGAGCCAATTCACATCCTATTGGTCCACCACCCAGAACCAAAAGTTTGCAAGGAAGTTGCCTGAGATTCCAGATAGTCTCTGATGTGAAAAAAGGTGCATTCTCAAGACCTGGAATGTTGGGAATCATGGGACTTGCACCTGTCGCAATAATGATACTGCGGGTGGTCAAAATTTTTTCATCTATATTTTTTCTATTATCCGAAATATCTTTAACCAGAACCTCATAGGGTGATTTAATGAACGCCTCTGCCTGAATGCACTCCACACCTAAAGTTGAGTATCTATCTACAGAATCATGGGGTTCTACTTTCCGAATTATGGATTGAACCCTTTCCATCACCTGGGCAAAATCAAACTCAATCTCTCCTTTTTTCAATCCAAATTCTTCTGCCCGCCTCATCTGAGACATGACAGACGCACTCCTTATAAATGCCTTGCTTGGCACACAACCGGTATTGAGACAATCTCCTCCCATTTTGTGCTTTTCAACAAGGGCGACTTTTGCCTTTACAGTTGCTGCAATGAGATGAGACAAGTCCGGCTGCCCCCGCACCTATGACAACCAGATTATAGTCAAATTTTTCAGGCTTTTTATATGCTGACATTGCCCTTTGGCTTTGTATGATAGAAAGCCCCTTGCTGGCGATCAGAGGAAATATTCCAAGAAGTGTAAAAGCAAAGATAATGCTCGGAGAGAAAATTCCCTGAATTGAATCAAGTTCAGATATCTTCTGACCGGCATTTATAACAATAATTGTGGCAGGCAGCATACCTGCCTGACTTATGAGTGCAAACAGATGGGTTGGAAAAGTGGTGAGTCCCATAACAATATTGATAATGAAAAAAGGAAAAATAGGCATCAATCTGAGCCCGAAAAGATAAAACGCCCCTTCTTTTGCAATTCCCCTGTTAACTGTTTTCAGTTTTTCCATGAACCGGTTCTGAATAAAATCTCTGAATAGAAGACGTGCGATAAGAAACGCAAGCGTAGCTCCGATGGTGCTTGCAAAGGAGACTATTATTACCCCTTTCCATAATCCAAAAACAGCTCCCCCTGCAAGAGTCAATATTCCAGCACCTGGCAGAGATATTGCTGTTACACCAATATAAAGGAGCATATAGATGGAGATGGAACGTATAGGCTGTTGTGTATGGTAGGTTTGGAGAACAAGCAGATTTGATTTTAAAGCAGCAAGAGACAAATAGCGTTGAAGGTCAAAGATAAAAAAAAAGGTTGCCAGAATTAACACGCTCAGAAAAAGGATTATTTTTGCAACAAAGGATTTTTTTAACATGGACATCTCCGTTTCAGCTTTTCAACAAAGGATTTCTTTAACAATGACTTTTTACGAGACCATTAAATCTCAACATGGCTGAATCTCAATATGACTGAATCTCAACATGGCTGAATCTCAATATGACTGAATCTCAACATGGCTGAATCTCAATATGACTGAATCTCAACATGGCTGAATCTCAACACGACTGAATCTCAATATGAGTGACACTCTGATATCCACGAGGCAGCTTTTTTCCCCTGTATCCACGCTTAGAATGATAATTCTGCTGGTTGGAAGGGTTTAGTTTTAAGGAGTGCTTTCCTGCATGTATAATAATTAAAGAATTGCAGGAGAATACCTTTAAGTAGCTTAACCGTTCTCCGTCAGTGGCAGAAAGCTCACTGCCAGGAATGCCGATAATTTTGTTTCCCTTGCCCTTTTCCAGTCTTGGCATCTCCCTTACAGGAAAAATGAGGCATCTGCCTGCTGTAGTTATGGCAAGAATAAGGTCAGTTTCGGGATTGGAAATAAATTCAGGCTGGATCAGTGCACTGTCTTTGCCAAGCGTAATAAGAGCCTTGCCATTCTTGCTTCTGGCAAAAAGATTTGATATCTCGGTAATAAATCCAAAACCGACATTTGACGCGAGCAGAATCAGGTCGTGATCCTCACCTGTAATCATGAATGGTATTGATACATCAGGCTTAAGAGCAAGGCGTCCTGTCAAGGGTTCTCCCATGCCCCTTACTGACGGAAATGTATGGGAAGCAATGGAGTAGCTTCTGCCTGTGGAATCAAGAAATATTGTCTGTCGGTTGCTCATGGTTCGGGCAACTTCAAGAAGTTCGTCCCCTGATTTAAATTTAGCTTTTTCCGGATCA
>JADGBP010000248.1:0-3799 GCA_015231395.1 Desulfamplus sp.
TGGTGTCTGTAAATGAACAATTAATAATTAATATAACAGGTGTGGGAAATATAACCTACTATGGAAACCCCAATAAAATTACAAAAAATATTATCGGAATAGGGGAATTGATAAGAGGTAATTAGACTTTAGTCTGACAAAATAAATATCTCGGTACAAGTAAAAATCTAATTAAAACTCAGTAGCTTCCGGTTAGAATCTTGCATGGCAAAATGTTTGTTTCAAAATCAGGTTCTTATAAAAAACCCAATGGACATATTTGATATAAAATTACAAAATTAAAACTTTTTTATTGTTATTATATCGAACAAAAATATAGTTAGTTTTGTAAAATAAAGTTTCAAAAAAAGCATCATGCAATTTCTTAACCGGAAATTACTGATTAAAACTAATAAACATATATTAAAGAAAATAAGATTATGGAAGATGACTTAACAAGAATTTACAATAGCTCAGAATGCATTAACGATAAAGAATTAATAGGCTGGTTATTTTGTCTCAAGGGAAATAAAGAGATAGAAAAACAGCATTTCTGTGTTTACAATAATATAAATTACATTGGAAGATCAAATGAAAATACCATAGTAATCCCTGAATCATCAGTATCAAAAAAACATGCTGAATTATATTTTGATTCAAAAAAATTAATAATAGAAGATAAAAATTCAAGAAATGGTATTTTTATAAATGGAAAAAAAGTAAATAAAACAGAAATACTAAAAAATGACGATATCATAAAATTTGGTGAAAATACCTTTCAATTTATTGTTATTAATAAAAAAAATGACTCTCAAAAAGAAAACAATAACTCGTTTAAATTAGAAAATCTTAACGAAACCCAAATAATACCAGACAACATTAATATTTACACACCAACAAAAAAAAGACCGTCACATAATTACAACAAAAAAAGGATATTAAAAAATTTATTCTATATCATTAATGCGTTGACAGTTTGTATAATTATATATCTCGGATTTTTCTTTTATATAAGTAAGAACAACAATATGTGCGATGAAGAAAAAAGCAGGGAACTATTTAACATAGCTGAAGAGACATATAAGAATAAAAATATACATGGGAATCTATATACTGCCTATAGCTACTATATAAAAGCTTTTGATACAATCAAGCTTTGTGAAAAAAACAGTAATTATCATGAGCTTTTAAATACTAAAATTGAACTGTTAAATAAAGAAATTCAATTTGAGCATAATAAATTAATCCTTGCATATCAAAGTGCAATTACAACAGATGACTATCAAAATGCTTTAAATTATATTAATCAAATTTTAGTTTTAATACCAAACAAACAGGATATAAGAAATATTGACGCACAAAAACTACTCAAAAAAATAAAAAATTACATCTCTCTAAAAGAAACGGCTTCTTAAATTAATTACTTTTTAGGTATATGCGACACAATCTAAACTGATAGAAATAGTCATTATAGCGATTTTTGGTTAACTACTTGATTGCTTAAGCAAAACCCGACCCGAAGGGGTAAAATTCCATAATACCCCGTCCGCTTGCGGCGGGGATAGGAATTTTAAGGGTTTTGCCAATTTATTGATAAAATCAGTAAGTTATGGAAAATCGATATAATGTCTAATATATAAAATATTGGAGGTGTCCATAAACAATTATGATAAGCTGTTTTCTAAAAGTAATACAAATAATAATAAACAAGACAATAGGTTATAGTATCCAACAAAAAAGAGAGTGGACAATGCTATGAAAAAAAATCAACCGTTTATCAGAAATGAGATTCTATTATTTTTTGTTATTTCGAGCGTTTTCATTTGTTATGTTCAAGTTCAGGCTAATAACATTATCAATTCAGAAAATTTTTTAGAAAGTAGTATGGATCTAAATTTAAAAACTGCGAATGAACTATTTAATAAATATATGTGGGACGAAGCTATTAATTATTATAATGAAATACTTAAAGTGTGCCCGAATTGCCTGAATGTAGAGAGCAATTTGCAAAAGGCTATGGCTGAACAGGCAAACAAAATTCTTTTGAAAGAGGGGTTATCACTTCTTTCAAAAGGAAATTATTCCAAAGGTATAGAAAAATTAGACACAATTTCAAAAAGTAGCGTATACTATAATGAAGCATTAATTGAAATTAAAATTGCACAAGCTCACTGTAAACAAAAAAAAAATACGGAAAAGAACGAACTTAAGAAACAAATAGAAAAAACCTTGCAATACTATAAAAAAGGTAATCTTGATACTGCTATCAATCAGCTTTTACTATTAAAACAAAATAATATAGATTTACTTGACAGCCAGCTTGAATTAGGACTTTCTCAACTAATTGAAGATATGACCAAAGTCCAATATTTATCAGATCAAGGAGAACGCGAATATAAAAATAAAAAATTAAATGTTGCATCAAGCTTATGGAAAGAACTTTTACAGACAGAAGAAAAAATTATCGGGAAAGCAAGCAGTTTCTATTCAAACCGTATTTACATCCATATAGCAACAGAATTTTGTAGAAAGGCTCAGCTATTAATTCAATCTGGAGATTATGTTCAGGCAAATAATTTATGCGACAAAGCATTAAATGTAAAGCCTAACTTTAAAGAAGCGTTACTAATTAAAAAGAATATCTCAGGCAAAATCTCAAATACAACTAATGTATCTAATTTACCTAAAGAAATAAAAGATCCCAATGAGTTTATAAATTTAATAATTAACAGCGACTAATTATATTCAAAAGGCTCAATAGTGGGGTGTCCAAATCGCCATATTCGGTTTGCTCATGATTTGGCACTCCTTGTCTCAGGGTTTTGTAAACTGTCCATGCTTTTTATGCAAAATGTTTAAAACAGGGTCTATGAAGCTGTTGCATAGCTACAATTAATACTCTTATCTGTAATGTCAGGCTTTTTTATAATATCATTTTGAGTTCCTGTATTCTGCTTATAAAGACCTGTAATGTCAATGATATCACCTGAATTTTGCTCGCTTTTTGACATTGGTATTAGAGATAAATTGCAATTGGGTTCAATCAATATGCCATATGTAATAGTACCGGGGTTTGGTAAAATATTGTTCTTCTTTGTCTGGTTAAACGTAAGAGTTCACTCCCCCCTCTCTGATAACAACAAAAAATAGAGACAAATGAGTTTGAATATATTAGAAGCATAAGCATTATGAAGCTATTAACAAAAGACGACCTTACGCAAATGGATCGAGTTTACTTTCAGAAACTTGATCAAAAAACATTGATTGATGTGGCTTGTAAGTTGCGTGATTTCAGTGTGAATTTAGTGGAACGTCTTGAACAGAATTCAAAAAACAGCTCTAAACCACCCTCCTCTGATAGCCCCTACCAAAAGACAATCAATAAATCATCAGAGTCAAAAGATGAGAATGACAACAAGAACTCTGTAGATGATGAAAAGCAATCAGTCGTGAATAATGATCTGGAGCTGGATAAAAACTCCCCGGCAGATGATTCTGTACGCTTTCCTGGAAAATAACATAGGGCTCAAGGCTTCTGGCGTTCAGAGACACCGGTTCCCGAAAGCATTATTTCGCACTATCCGGAACAATGCGTGATTTGTGGCAAGACCCATCTTGTTAGGGAAAATCGTTCGTATATGGGGTTTTATGTTTATGAGCTCGAAAAAACCGCATCAGGAGCTCGGATATACTGCACCCTTCACCATTATTATGGAGCACTCTGTGATTGTGGGTGCTCTCCCGCTACTACTTTGATTATAAATTAGTAGCAAATTTAGGCATCCTTCATTTGCCAGTTTACACTTTTTGAAGCAAGAAC
>JADGBP010000248.1:3838-4240 GCA_015231395.1 Desulfamplus sp.
AAGTGCCTCAAAAAAAGTGTAAACTACTTTTAGGGTGATATGAAGGATGCCGAAAAATATCAAAAAAGATGAAATTCATCTGCAGTATTTTCCAACTTTTGATTCACTAAAACAAAAAGTTGAAGAAGCTCTTTTGCATTTTGCTAATCGAAAAAAGGATATCCTCGGACTTTTTGGTTTTTATGAAGAATCAAAAGCTGCCTGATTTTTCAATAGCTTATGCTGACAAATTATTTATCTGGAAAACTATAGCCTTTCTATAGATTGATTTTGTACAACTTAATTAATTTTATTTTTTTATACAAAGGAATTTTATACTATGTCTGATTGGGCATCCGGTTATGTTACTGATGTAGGTTACACATTTGGTTATTATACAGAGCTGAATCCTCTAAGGATTCG
>JADGBP010000249.1 GCA_015231395.1 Desulfamplus sp.
TAAGTTTTCTATTTAAGGGCAAAAGTAAAAATGAAAATTAAGCACAAAATGATTCTTTTTTTTATATGTATGCCCTTACTGGTTGGGGTCGTAGGCACTATTTCTGTTCACAACACCACAAAGATAATCGATAGTTTTTCTCGAATCAAAGAATCTACAATGAGTGAGCATAAAGGTCTTTCAAAACTGCAAAACGTGATGAAAGACTATGCTTACTATAGCCGTTTGATCATGGCTGGAAAATATCAAACCAGCCCCAAATATTATGAATCTATGGAAATATTTGATAACGCGGCACAAAACATACATAAATCTATTGAAGATTCTCAAATGTGGCTTGAGATTACTATAAATGCGACTAAAACTGGAATCGAAAAAAGCATACAGAAAGGAGATAAAGAGGCTGTTAAAAATGGACAAACAGAAATGGAATCCCTTGAAAGTCTGAAATTGAGCTTGTCAGTATATAAAAAATACTCTCTTGAATATATAAGACTCGCCGATATAAATTTAGACCAAGCCTTTGTTTTTTTTGATGAAACATTAAAGCCCCTCCAAAAACAGATAATATCCATAATTCAAAAACTCCACGATGACAGTGAGGCTAAGATAGAAAAAGAGTCTGAAGAAATAAAAAAAATCATGGCGGACTCTATTAAAACCTTAATTATATCGACAGTGATAGCTCTTTTTTTGTCAATAGTGTTAGGTCTTACGCTCTCCTACAATATTTCCCATCCTATTATAAAACTTACCGAGATTACGACCAGAATTCAAAAAGGGGAGAAAAATATAAAGGCAGACATTTCATCTAAAGATGAAATCGGTGTACTTGCAGACAATTTTAACCAAATGACAATATATATGGAGAATTATGCCACTACACTGGAGAACTATGCTGTTGAACTGGAGAACTATTCTGCTGAAATGATCTCAATGAAAAATTTCATTGAAAACATACTCAACTCAATGGTTGACATGCTGGTTGTTATGAATCCAGATACAAGTATTAAAAAAGTCAACAAATCGACACTTGATTCTCTGGGGTACGAAGAGCATGAATTGATTGGTAAACCAATAAGTATGCTAATCAAAGATGAAGATGAAAATGAAAATCAAGATGGAAATGAAGATGAAAAAAATTTGATCAAGCACATTGAAATGACCTGGCTGACAAAAACCGGTAAAACCATTCCGGTACTTTTTTCCGGCTCTGTTATTAAAAATGAAATCGGACGCAGCAACCAAGGGATAGTCTGCATAGCTCATGATATTACTCGGCGAAAACAGGCGGAGATTGAGCTTAAAAATCATCAGAAACTTCTTGAAACAAAAATAGAGGAGCGGACAAAAGATCTAAAATTGATGGCAAAAAAAGCAGAAAGCCTGAGTCATGCCAAGAGTGAGTTTCTGGCGAATATGAGCCATGAGATACGAACCCCGCTTAACGGAATCTTAGGCATGTCTGAACTGCTCATGGATACAGTACTTGATGAGACACAAAAAAACTTTTTATATACTGTGACCAAGGAAAGCAACGCACTTCTTAATATTATCAATGACATTCTTGATTTCTCAAAGATAGAAGCCGGCAAACTTGAAATTGAGAAAATTCCCTTTAATCTGCGTGTCTTATTAGAAGATGTATCAGACAGCCTCGCCTACAGGGCGGAAAAGAGGGGGCTGGAGCTTATGTCCTTCATATCGCCTGAAGTACCGTCAAACCTGGTCGGAGATCCTGGAAGATTACGGCAGATCCTTATGAATATTGGCGGCAATGCCATTAAATTCACCAACAAGGGAGAGGTGTTTATTAAAGGAGAGCTGGTTAAGGGGAAAGGATTTAACGGAGAGTTAAATAAAGAAGAGCTGGTTAAGGAGAAAGGATTTGACGGAGAGCTGAATAAAATAGAGCTGAATAAAGAAGAGCTGGTTAAGGAGAAAGGATTTAACGAAGAGCTGAATAAAGAAGAACTGGTACAAAGTGAGTTGGAAGAATCCTGTGAAAACATTGTCTATATCCGTTTCTCGGTAAAAGACACTGGCATAGGCATTCCCAAAGATAAACAATCACTTGTCTTTGAGAGTTTTTCCCAAGCAGATAGCTCCACCACAAGACAATATGGTGGAACAGGGCTTGGCACTACCATCAGCAAGCAACTGACCGAGTTGATGGGAGGTGAACTTGGCCTTGAAAGCGAAGAGGGCAAGGGAAGCACATTCTGGTTTGCAGTGCCATTAAGGTTACAGCCGGAACAGAAAGATATTCCTGAAAACAAGTCTGTTGATTTAACCGATTTAAAGGTTTTAGTTGTGGACGACAACCAGACAAACAGGAATATCCAGATGGAATATCTCGCGTCTTGGGGGTGTGTGCCATATCAGGCGAGCGGAGGAGAAGATGCGTTAATTTTGCTAATGAAATCCTTGTTGTCATCAACTTTTTTTGACCTGATTCTGTCTGATGCACAAATGCCCGATATGGACGGTTTTGAGTTTGTTAAGGAACTCAAAATGGTCGATTCTTTAAAAACAATTCCTGTTCTCATGCTCACATCTATGGGAATAATTGGAGATGCTAAAACCTGCAAACAGATAGGAATCAACGGTTATTTGCCAAAACCAGTAAAAAGAGATCATTTGAGAAGAGCTATTGAAAAGGTTCTTGGGCTTTCCAGAGAGGAAGGCAACGACACTACAGCAAGACAACTGATTACCCGCCATTTTTTAGCTGATGAACAGAGAGAGAATATTCGAATACTGCTGGTTGAGGACTACCCCACCAATCAGGATTTGGCAATGCTTATTCTCACTCAAGCGGGGTTTAAGGTGGATCTTGCAAAAAACGGTCAAGAGGCTGTAAACGCGTATAAAGAAAAAATGTATAATCTTGTTTTAATGGATATCCAGATGCCGGTTAAAGACGGCTATCAAGCAACAAGAGAGATCAGAGAGATAGAGGCTGCTCTAAAAAAAGAGGGGCACATCATGAGTAATACACCCATAATCGCTATGACTGCCCACGCTCTGGATGAATATGTGGAGCGATGCGTTCAGGTTGGAATGAATGACTATTTGACAAAACCTCTTAAACGCAAAAAACTTCTGGAGATGGTTGACAAATGGAGCTGGGTTAAAAATGAAGACGGGACTACTTTTGAAAATAAAGAAGCTTATGAATACAGAAATACTTTTGAAGAGCAAGGTGTTATTCGAGACAAAAATACTTTTGAAGATAAAGATTCTATTGGAGACAAGAATGCTTTTGAAGAGAAAAATTCTATTGGAGAGAGTAATACCCCTGAAGATTTCCAAAGTAATAAGGAGAACGCTGATACACCAATAAATTACGAACAGATTCTTGAGGAATTCGGCGGGAACAAAATTTTCGTGAATAAAGCACTTGATAATTTCCCAAAACTTGTCAAAAAACAGTTGGCAATACTTAGAAAAGCCTTGAGCAATGGTGACACGACATTAATTGCCAATGAAGCACACAAGATTAAAGGCGGAGCAGCAAATCTGACGGCTATGAGACTCTTTGCAGCAGCAGAATTGCTTGAACAGGTTGTCAGTGAAGACACTCTGGAAAAAACAGATAGTCTGGAAAAAGTCAAGCGTCTGGAAAAAGCAGAACCTCTGGAAAAGGCAGATCGTCTTGAAAAAGCAGGCGGTTTGATTGATCTTATTGAAAAAGAGTTGAAGTATCTGGAAGACTTTATTACATGATAGCAAAAAATGTGCTACCCCCTATACCCCGAAGGGATAGAGGATAGTTAATTTCTGTAAAGGGATTTCAAGCAGACATCTGCAAAACAGCTATAACGTCGTTACCAATCAGTTCAACCTGCCACAGCCTTGTGCCATTTATCCGCAAAAGCTCCTCTTTGCATGAAGGACGGGCAGAGGCAATTGCCGAGATGGTAGCATTGCTCATTAAAAAACCCGGCTCAATACCTGTTTTCTGGCTCAAAGAGTCTCTCAGGCTTTTTAACGCATTGACTCTCTCAGGTATTGCGGGATGACCTTCAGGTGCTTTTTTTTTGGGATATGATGGCATCTTTTCTTTGGGACGCGAAAGCCCCAGGGCAATAGCCTTAATACATTTTTCAATCCATTGGTCGCCTCTTCCCACTGGGTGTCAGAGCCGATTGATTTTTTGGGTCGTGTGGAGAGCTCTAAATGAAATCCGAGCCCAAACCGGTCGTAAATCCTGTTTACAAGGTTTAA
>JADGBP010000024.1:0-6705 GCA_015231395.1 Desulfamplus sp.
AACAAATGGATTCCTCAAAATCGCTTCTTCAAAAACAACAGGCCAGAGCCTACTACCTGTGGGTGATGGTATTTTTTTTGGTCATCTCAACTCTTATCGGAGGACTTTATTACTGCACATTAAAGATTGATTACACATGGAGGTGGTTCAGGGTACCGCAGTACTTCTTCTATAAAGACGAAGTACCGGTCAAGACGGACTCAGGAGGAACAGTCGATTCTATAAAAACAGTAGAAGGCAATACAATTATCCAGATCACCGATGATGGAGGAGAAAAAAAAGAATATAACATTCCTTCAAATGATGTCAGAATATATGAAGGAGACCTTGTTTTTGAAGGAGATACCATTGCCTCATACAAACAGTGGAAAGTTGGAATTTTGCTTGAAGGCTTATGGCTCACTCTTTATGTAAGTTTTATTGCTATTATTTTTGGTATTCTCCTTGGTCTTTTTACAGGCCTTGCAAGAATCTCATCTAATCCTGCATTTAAATGGCTTGCGATAACTTATATTGAAATTGTCAGAGGTTCTCCTTTGCTGGTGCAGATTTTTATCTGGTATTTTGTACTTGGAACTTTAATCAATACCATGCTTGTCTCTTACGGGATTCCCCAGATTCCCCCTCTGTGGTTTGGAGTAGCCTCCCTTGCTACCTTTACCGGTGCCTATGTGGCGGAAATAGTTAGGTCAGGTATTCAGTCTATCCACCGTGGACAAACTGAAGCCTCGCGTTCTCTTGGCATGACATATGCCCAGAGCATGTATCATGTCATACTTCCTCAGGCATTCAGAAGAATACTTCCCCCACTTGCGGGTCAGTTCATCAGTCTTATAAAAGACTCTTCACTTCTTGGCATCATCGCAATACGGGAGCTTACCAAGGCAACAAGAGAAGTGGTCACCACAAGCCTTCAACCTTTTGAGCTCTGGTTTGTCTGTGCTATTCTCTATCTTGTATTGACATTTTCTCTCTCAATGCTTTTGCAATATCTTGAAAAAAAGACCATGTATTCCTGATATTTTTTCTTGATATTTTTTTTGCTAACCATGTCAATTTTCTTAACAGCTACCGCATGAGTTCTCTGAATTAAAGGATGAATTCGCTGCATTAACGCATGAGTTCTCTGAATTAAAGGATGATTTAATCATGATAGATGTAACCAATATATATAAAACTTTTATGGTACCTCACAGGGTCAATGCCCTTGTGAATGTCTCAGCCAATATTGCCAAAGGTGAAGTTGTTGTGGTAATTGGACCTTCGGGATCAGGAAAAAGTACATTTTTAAGATGTCTGAACAGGCTCGAAACTGCGGAGCAGGGACATATTCTGATTGATGGTATTGATATCTTGCATCCAAAAACAGATATCAACAAGGTCAGAGCAGAAGTTGGAATGGTATTTCAGTCATTTAATCTGTTTCCTCATAAGACAGTCAAAAACAATGTAAATCTTGCACAGAATGTTGTACGCAAAAGGTCAACTGCCGAAGCTGATGAAATAACCATGACACTTCTCAACAAAGTCGGAATCGCCGACAAGAAAAATGTCTATCCTGATCAGCTTTCAGGAGGTCAGCAGCAAAGAGTAGCCATTGCAAGAGCCCTTGCCATGAATCCCAAGGCAATACTGTTTGACGAACCTACATCAGCTCTTGACCCTGAGATGATAGGAGAGGTACTGGATGTCATGAAAACTCTGGCAAAAGAGGGTATGACTATGGTAGTGGTAACACATGAGATGGGTTTTGCAAGGGAAGTTGCGGATAGAGTGATCTTCATGGATGAAGGAAAAATCCTTGAAATAGGTACACCTGAGCACTTCTTTACAAATCCTGATCATGACCGGACAAAACTTTTCTTGAAACAAATTTTGTGATTTATTATTCAGGAATTTCAATCCAACATCATTTAGATATCAAAATATTTTTCTGAAAATCTATATGTTCTCCACAATTTTTTATCCTTAAGGTCTTATAAAATGGCATATGATCAAAACAAACATATTGATGAATTAACAGCCAAACTGGAGAAGATTCAGTCTCAGAAAGACATGCTTTTAAAAGAACTTACTGGAACTGAAGAAACTCTTCAGGCAACTGTACATATGTATTCAAGATATTTTCCCCCGATACTGGAATATATAAAAGATCCTAACAGTGCTTTTACATCTGCAATCAAAAATCTTGCCGCTGCCCTTAAAAAAGGTGACCCAAAATCAAAAATAGAACAGCTTCTCAGCAGGGTTCATACCGAAATGATCAAAGATACTCCTGGGCTTACACCTGCGGAGCAGAAAGGAAAAACATCTTTTCTTTCAGGTTTGTTCAAGAGTTCTGACAGAGAGGGGGGGGATGCTTTTCTGGAAAACCTGAAACGGGGGTATCTTGATCTGATAAATTCCCTGAAAGGTAATATTGATTCTATTTATACCCAGAAGCTGAACCAGATCGCGTCCGAAATACTATCTTCAGAAAGCTATGATAACATAGCACAGCAGCGAGACGAGCTTTTTTCGTTGATCCAGCAGTACATATACAATATAGGGTCTGACAGAGAAAAAATAACATCTTTTGTCAAAGATATTGTAAAAAGAATTCTTCAGATTGAGGCAAGCATTACAAACTCCTATGAAGATACCAACGCAACAGCTCAATATAATGAGGAGTTTGACAATTTATTAAATCGTGAATTGAGTGAACTGAGAAACAGTGCCAATGTATCAGAACGTCTTGAAGACCTCAAAACGCATGTGTCCCAGACCCTCTCATCCATTGAAACCGCGTTAAAAGAAAAAACGGCAAAGGATAGAGCCGTTAAAATGATGTCAGAAAAAAACCGTTCTGAATTTCAGGTTGGATTTTCCAAATTGAGAAAAGAGCTGGATCAGGCTATTAAGCACTCTAAAGACTTAGAAACTAAACTGAATCAGGATCCATTAACAAAAGTCTATAACCGCAGGGCATATACAAAACATATTTCCACTGAAATGGAGCGATTTCTAAGATATAAGACAATATTTTCAATCCTTGTCCTTGATATCGATTTTTTTAAAAAAGTCAACGATACCTATGGTCATGCAATTGGTGACAGATGCCTTCAGGAAATAACCAAGAGGACAAGCCAGGTTCTGCGTAAAAATGACATACTTGCCCGATATGGAGGAGAGGAGTTTGTTGTAATCATGCCGGAGACCTCAAGTGATGGTGCAGTTATCGTAGCGGAAAAAATTAGGCAGAACATAGAAAAAATAGAGTTTTTGTACAAATCGAATACTATCCGAATGACCGTAAGCATTGGAGTCACCGAGGTAAAAAATGGGGACAAATCTCATGAAAAAGTTTTTGAGCGTGCAGATGCCGCATTGTATAAAGCAAAAAACGAAGGTAGAAACAGAGTTGTGGTAGGGTAGCAGAAGACAATCAGGGTAGTAAAAGACAATGAACATAAGTAGAGACGTACGATCGTACGTCTCTACAGCGTTTCTGTTTGATTGAAATTCCTGAACAACAAGAACAAGAACAACAAGACTAACTAAATAACAAAATTTAACATGGAGCTGAACACAGTGACGGCAACTGATATCATATCTATTGAAAAACTTTTGAACCATCCAAAAATTGAAACCGCAATTGCAGATATTAACAGCGAAACCCTTGACAGAAGAGCCTTTGTTCCAAAAATATGTCAGATTTTTTCAAATAAATTCATATCTCTTGAAGACCAGCCAAAATACCGCTTTACCATAGACCGTGAAGCTGAAAAACAGCTACCGGATATTGCACACAATAATGTACAGAAGCTGATTCCAGGTGCACCAGATAACGAAGCCGGACAAAACTATTTTTTCAAGAAGAGAAATATCGCCATAGTATTTTCAGGCGGACCCGCCCCTGGTGGACATAATGTTGTTTCAGGCATTTTTGATGCTGCGAAAAAAGCTAATCCTGAGTCAAGAATATTGGGATTTATTCTGGGGCCTGAAGGGATACTTGAAAACAGATATGTGGAGATCACAGCAGAGCTTGTAGATACTTACCGGAATATGGGCGGATTCACCATGATTAAAACCGGAAGATCTAAAATAGATTCAAAGCAGAAAATGACCCTGTCCAGAGAAACCTGCTTAGGACTCAATCTTGATGCTCTTGTGATTGTAGGAGGAGATGATTCCAATACCAATGCAGCATTTCTTGCACAGGCACTGAAGGCTGATGGCATACAAGTCATAGGTATCCCCAAAACAATCGACGGAGATATTCAGATTCATACCGAAGACGGAGAGACTCTGTGTGCAATTTCATTCGGATTCCATTCTGCTGCAAGGGCATTTTCCCAGAACATCAGCAATCTATGCACTGATGCAAGCTCGGATCTCAAATACTGGCATGTATGCAAGGTCATGGGAAGAGTTGCAAGCCATCTTGCACTTGAGGCTGCATTGCAGACACATGTCAATCTTACCCTTATAGGGGAAGAGCTGGCTGATTATGTTGACCACGAACGACTTAAGAAAGCTCAGAAAAAAGGAGAAGTTGACTACACTGCTTATGGCATGACCCTGCGTCACCTGTCACGGTTAATCTGTGATGCCATTGTGAAGAGGGCAGAAAATGGGAAAAACTACGGTGTCATGATAATCCCTGAAGGTGTGCTTGAATTTATAAATGAAATCCAGATATTTATCATTAAACTCAACACCATTATTGCTCATTACAATCAAATCCATGACCTTGATTTTCATACGACCTTTCACTCGCTTGATTCGAAACTTGAGTATTTACGCCGTCTTTCAAGAGGCATTACCGAGAATCAGGCGTCTCCCATCTGGAATGCCAGAGACGATGAGCTGTTCAATGACCTTCCCTCATTTTTTCAGGAAGGCTTGTTGGTTGAACGGGATACTCACGGCAATTTTCAATTTTCGCAAGTCAATACAGAAAAGATTATCATGGATATGGTGGGTGACTATCTTCACATTCTCAAGGAAAAAGGGGAATATAAGGTTGGAGTAGAAGAGAGCAGATTTAACTATTTCATGGAAAGGACAAATATTGATCCGGAGCTTCTTGGAAAGACCATATTTAGAAATTACAGGGAAGGTCGTTATTATCTTGTCAAAAAAAAGATCATCTCTGTAAAAACTCTGAAGCAGGCTTTGGTAAATGCTGGAATAATAACCGAAAGCGATAAGGTTCCTGATCCTGTTCTTGCAATATTTAAAAAATCAGTGCCAAATTTCAAAACCCAGATTCATTTTTACGGCTATGACGGCAGAGGCAGCAATCCAACAAAATTTGACTGCACCTACACCTATAATTTGGGTCTTACAGCATTCAGTCTTATAGCCAACGGGGCAACTGGACAGATGGCGGTTATCAAAAATTTAGAGCACCATTTCGACACCTGGGAACCGCTTGGTGTTCCCATTGCTAAATTGATGCATCTTGAAGAACGGAAAGGAAAACTTGCCCTTGTTATTGAAAAAAATGTTGTAGATATCAGTTCCAATGCGTTTCTCATTCTACAGGCTATGCGTGAAAAATGGCTTGCTGCAGAGCATGGGGAAGACCACTACCGAAAACCCGGGCCTGTCCGGTTTCAAGGTAAAAGCGAAGAAAATAAGCCGCTTACTCTTGTGCTCAATTCCATTAATCCCATTTCTGACAGACATAGTGTTCCAGAAAAATAAATTGGTAAGAGTAGGGGCAATCCCTTGCGGTTGCCCTTCAAAGTTGAGCATATCAAAATATTTTTCTGGAAGTCTATATTTCATGCAATGCTATAACATTATCGCCAAAATAATAAATTGCTAAACATCGTTGGATTCTTCCCCATATCTAAACCCCGAATAGCAAATGAGAAAAAAACATTAAGGGGTTGGGATAAAAACCAACAACCAAATTTTCCTCCGCCTTATTTCCAGTATTTCATTTTCCATAAAGTTACCACCTTTCCAACGCAGTCAAAAGTGGTTTTATCAAAGTGGTTTTGTCTATTGAAAAGATAGTTATGAAAATCCTCAAACACTAAAACAAGCTCAATATGTACCTTAAGGATGGAATTATAATGGATCAGACACCCTATTTACTCAGGGATATTGTGGCAACAGTACGTGAATCCTTTGTAGTACTGGATTCAAAACTGCATGTTCTTATGGCAAACCAGAGTTTTTTGAATTTATTCAAGGTAACACAGAAAGAGACAGTAGATAAGTATATATATGACCTGGGCAATAAACAGTGGGATATTCCCAAGCTGAGGGAACTTTTAGAAAACATTCTTCCAGAACGTACCGTTTTCGACAACTATGAGGTTGAACATGAATTTGTTACCATCGGCAGACGCATAATGCTTTTGAATGCCCGTAAGATTTATGGAGTGCTGGGCAAAGATGGACTTATTCTTCTTGCCATAGAAGACATCACTGAACGTAAGGCGATAGAAGCTGCCATGGAAGAGACCCGAAAAGAACTGGAAGTTATGAAAAAATCCGCAGATGAAGCCCGCGAATTTGCAGAGAGCATCATCAATACAGTACGTGAGTCCCTGATTTGTTTGGATCAGGATCTCAGAGTAGTCACTGTGAATAATTCATTCTGTAACTTCTTCAAGGTAAAACCCGAAGAGGCTGTGGGACAGCTTATATATGACCTTGGCAATAAACAGTGGGATATTCCCAAGCTGAGGGAACTACTGGAAA
>JADGBP010000024.1:6803-12752 GCA_015231395.1 Desulfamplus sp.
GGGGGGGGGGGGGGGGAGCACAAATCCTTCTGGCGATTGAGGACATCACTGGCGCAAACAGTTAGAGCCTGAATATTTAAATAGGCTCTTAATGAGAATCCTTGAACAAGAACAAGAACATAAGCAGCTTCGCTGCAATGGTTGTTATAATGAAATTCCTGAATAAGAACATAAGCAGCTTCGCTGCAATGGTTGTTATAATGAAATTCCTGAATAAGAACATAAGTAGCTTCGCTGCAATGGTTGTTATATTGAAATTCCTGAATAAGAACATAAGTAGCTTCGCTGCAATGGTTGTTATAATGAAATTCCTGAATAATGAAATTCCAGAATACGAACATTACCGCTTAATTATACCAGAGCGTATGTAAACTCATGAAAAATATCGCACAATATAAAATTCTCGAAAAGATAAACGAAACTCAGCATTCTCTGGTTTATCGGGGTATTAAAACAGGAGCGGATCAAACTGTCATAATCAAGACGTTGAAAGTTGAACGTCCTACCAGAACGGAAATTACACGCTTTAAAAGAGAATACTCGCTGATAAAAAATATCGATATTGAAGGAGTTGTCCGTTATTTAGATCTTATAGATGAACCAGATCAAATAGCTTTGGTACTTGAGGATGTCAATGCCGTTTCTCTAAAACAATATTATGAAAATACCCTGCCGGACATTGAGACTTTTTTAAAAATAGGCATACAGCTTGCTGGCACTCTGGGCAGGCTCCACATGAAAAATATTGTACATAAAGACATCAAACCGGATAATATCCTGATCGAACCACGCTCTGGAATCACCAAAATTACTGACTTTGGCCTTGCATCTGAGTTAACCCATGAAAAGGAAGATAATCATGCTCAGGAAGAAATTATCGGTACTATGGCCTATCTTTCTCCTGAACAGACCGGACGTATAAACAGACCTGTTGATTACCGTTCAGATCTTTATTCTCTGGGCATTACATTTTATGAGCTGCTGACCGGAAAAGTTCCCTTTCATTCATCGGAACCGATGGAGGTAATTCATGCCCATATCGCACAAATGCCAAAACCCCTTACAGCAATAAACCCTTTAATACCTTCCGTTATTTCTAATATTGTGATGAAACTCATCGCAAAAACAGCCGAAGAGCGGTATCAAAACGGATTTGGATTAATGGTGGATCTGGAAAG
The DNA here is from genome assembly GCA_015231395.1 of Desulfamplus sp. GTDB lineage: Bacteria > Desulfobacterota > Desulfobacteria > Desulfobacterales > Desulfobacteraceae > Desulfamplus. The sequence continues at coordinate 7,982 of JADGBP010000024.1, forward strand.
ATGTCTTAAAACCTTAAAAGAACAAGGACATCTGGAACCTTTTGAAATTGCCGAAAAAGATTATTCATTGAAATTCAACATACCTTCGGTATTGATTGGACGCCAATCTGAAGTTGAAGCACTTGAATCCTCTTTTGCCCGGGTTCTGTCGGGCGAAAAAGAAATTACGCTGATATCAGGTGCTCCGGGTATTGGCAAATCTGCTCTTGTCAATGAAATCTACAAAACCATCCTTTTTAATAAAGGATGGCTGCTTGCCGGCAAATATGATCAATTCAAGCATGATGTTCCCTATAGTGCCATTATCCAGTCGTTTAAAGAACTCATTCACCAGATTTTAACAGAAAGCGAAGCTAAGGTTACGATCTGGCAGAAAAAGCTGATCAATGTCCTTAACCCTAACGGTAAAGTGATCTCAAGGGTTATCCCTGAAATTGAGCAGATTATCGGCAAACAGCCAGATGTTCCGGAGCTTGGCCCTGAAGAGTCCCAAAATCGTTTCAATATGGTTTTTAAAAATTTTGTCTCGGTTTTTGCTCAGCCGGATCATCCTGTTGTAATTTTTCTTGACGATCTGCAATGGGCGGATTTTGCATCTTTTAAACTGGTTCAGTCTCTGATCATAGATCATGATTTTAGAAATCTGTTCCTGATTGGAGCATATAGACCAAATGAAGTTGATGACTCTCATCAGCTTGTCGCCATGCGTGAGGCTTTTATCAAGGCGGGAATAAACATCAATCAGATTTCCCTGAACCCCTTAAATCCTGAAAATGTCAATCAGATGATCTCCAATTTTCTTCGTTGCGAAAAAGAGAAGTCTTTCCCTTTAGCCGAGTTAATACATCAAAAAACTTATGGAAACCCGTTTTTTATCAATCAGTTTCTAAAAACGCTGTATGACGAAAAGTTTCTTTTTCTGATACCTGGACAAGGCTGGCAATGGGATATGTCTGAAATATATCAAATGCGGGTGACAGACAATGTTGTGGATATGATGGCAACAAAAATTGTCAAGCTTGAAGATGCGACCCAGAATTTGTTGAAGATATGTTCCTGTATTGGCAACTGGTTTGAGCTTGAAATGCTTGCCGTAATTTTAAAAAAGACCATGGAAGAGACTCTAACAGATTTAACAGATGCCATTTCCGAAGGGCTGGTTCAACGATTTAAGGATCATTACCGGTTTCATCACGATCGTATCCAGGAAGCAGCCTATTCTTTGATGTCTGTTGAACAGAAAAAAACGATTCATCTTTCCATCGCAAAATACCTGCTTAAAAATACCCCTCCTAAAAATCTTGAAGTGTGTATTCTATACCTTGTCAACCATATGAATGCGGCACTTGACTTGCTGTCTGAGAAACATGAACGTCATAAAGCTGCGGAACTCAATTTAATGGCTGTAAAAAAAGCCAAGGCAGACAATGCTTTTGAGTCAGCACTGGTTTATGCCATAAAAGGTATGGAACTTCTTGAAGAGAATTGTTTTAAAGATCAATATCAATTGGCTATTGAGTTGTACATTCAGCGGGCAGAGTGTGAATACCTGAATAAAAATTTTGGCAAAGCCTCAGAATTTTTTGACATTATTCTGCAACATGCCCAAACATCATTGGATAAAGCACGTATTTACAATATCAAAGGCATATTACTCCTGACTATCTGGAAATCAAACGAATGCATCAAAGCATTATTGAGCGGACTCAGACTCCTTAACGTGTACCTGCCTGACAGGCCGGGTATTCATCATATTATGATTGCCATGCTCAAAGAACGGTTAAAACGCCCACACAATCTATCTTCCGAATTGTGCCGGCTACCGGAAATGATAAATGAGGAGAAAAAAATGGCCATAGAAATGATGATGTCTTTATGTCCGGCTGCTTTTTTCAAAAATCAAAAGTTGTTAGTTCTCATAGTATTGAAAATGATAGAATATACTTGGAGATATGGACGAACGGAATATTCAGCCTATGCGTTTAATCTTTATGGAATGGTTTTGGGATCCGGACTTGGAAAGTATGAAACAGGCTATGATTTCAGCCAGGCAGCCATACAGCTTAGTGCTGAATACAACAATATCCCACAGACCGCCAAAGTTTTGGCAATCTCAGGCGGTTTCATTAATCACTGGAGAAAACCCTTAAGCCACAGTCTGGAACATTTAGAAACCGGATTGCAGTATTCTGTTGACTGCGGCGATATAGTCTATATGGGATTGATCAGTGCTTATATAATCTTTGTTCGCATGTCTAAAGGAGACACACTGGATGATATGCTGCAAATCTGCCATAAATACAATAAGTTGCTTCAAAATTCCAGAAACGGAATTGATGTTATCGGATATGCCACCATCGCTGCCATAGGAATTTTAAAAAATCATAAAATAGAAGAATCTCTTAGTGGAGAAGCTTTTACAGGAGACTCTCTTAAAGGAGCATCTTTTGGAGAAGACTCTCTTAAGGAAGGATCTTTTAGGGGAAAATCTTTTGGAGGAGACTCTCTTACAGGAGACTCTCTTAAAGAAAAATCTCTTAGAAGAGGATCTTTTAAAGATAAAACATTTAAAGATGAAGCCTTTACAGATGGAGTCTTTACAAGAGAAGCCTGTAGTTTTGTAACTGATAAATATGTTGATGAATCTTTTGAAAAAGTCAATTATAAAGAAGTTCTTGTCTGGTATTATCTTTTAAAAGCTCAGGTCTGTTTTATTTTCGGAGCTGATGACCTGACAGCCGAGTTTCTGCAAAAAACAAAAAAAAATATAGGTGGAGCGTGGGGGCTTGTTTCATCGGCAGAATATTGTTTTTATACAGCCCTTGCGATTTCCCGGAAAATTTCTGGTAAAGGCAGTCTTTCTGTTAAAGAGAATATTTTTGGGAGATGGAATATTTTTGGAAATGAGGATGTTTCTGACAAAGAGGAGGTTTCTGACAAGGAAAATATTTCCGAAAAAGATCTACTCGTTTCAAAAAAAGACAAAAAAATTCTTAAAAGCTCCCTTAAAAAATTAAAAAAATGGGCGAAAAATTCTCCTGCCAATTTTGAGCATAAATATCTGCTTGTAACTGCTGAAATGAAACGCATTGAAGGCAATATATTAGAAGCCATGAGTTTTTATGATCAGGCGATTACTCTTGCAAAACATCATGGTTTTATTCAGGATCAGGCAATAGCCAATGAACTTGCAGCCATTTTTTTTCTTAATTTAGAGAAAAAGGATTTTGCAAGATTATATCTTGTTGAAGCACATATTTGCTATCAACAATGGGGTGCTACAGCTAAAGCTGTTGATCTTGAAGAAAAATATTCAGGTCTGCTTCGCTATACCGGAAATTATCTGGAACAGACCGAGACAATGGCTCGAACGACACAAACAATACCACTGTCTCTCTCTATGAAGCATCAGTTTGACCTTACAACACTTATCAAGACATCTCAGGCACTTTCCAGTGAAGTTCAATTAGATATCCTGACAGGGAAAATAATGAAGCTGTGCATTGAAAACGCCGGTGCTCAGAAAGGCTTTCTTCTTATTCTCAATAAGAAGGATCAAAAATTTTATATTCATGCCGAAGGAAGAATCGGTGATGATAATGTATTGATATCGCACCAAAATCCTGCTTCAATTATTGATCAACTGCCGATCTCCATCATAAATTATGTGTACAAAACCCATGAAATTGTCGCCCTGCAAAAAGCTTATACAAACAGACAGTTCGAGCATGACCCTTATCTGCAAAAACATAGCGTAAAATCCGTCCTCTGTGCTCCTATTCGTCATAAAGGCAAGATTTCCGGAATAATCTATCTTGAAAACAATCTGACAGAGAACGTCTTTACGCCGGAACGGCTGGAAGTTCTGAAAATCCTCGCTTCACAATCAGCTGTTTCCATTGACAACGCCATGCTTTATGCTCAAATAGACAAAAAAAACAAAGCACTGCGGCAAGTCAACATCCAGGTAAATACTCTGCTTGAAGTGACCAAGGCTATGTCAAAAGCGAAAAACAAGGTTGACGCTGTAAAAACAGCTTTTGTCCATTTAAAAAAACTTGAAAAATCATTTACCATCACACAGGCAGATCTGTTTTTAACACAGAAAAATAGCCCCACGCTTACCGGACATACCATCTTTGAGAATGAATCACTTGTGGAAAATCCCAAGCCTTATGCGGTTACTGAAGAGAGATCTGAATATCTAAAAAATATCAAAGCTATTCTTGAAACTGAAACCGGTATAATCATTCCAATAGCCACTCAAGAACGGATGGCAGGCTGTTTGGAGCTTTGGCATAATGAACGGAATATAACCCTTCCTCGAGTGTCACGCAATTTTCTTGAAGGTCTTGTTCAATCAATGTCCCTTATTCTGGAAAATATCGAGTCAGAAGAAAACAGCAGATTGGCAGACATAGGCTCCATGGCGGCATCCATTGTACATGACCTTAAAAATCCCATAGGCATTATATTGGGATATGCAGATTTGGCAAATGACGACAATATTTCCCCAGAGGAGCGCAGAGGGCATCTGAACATAATCTCGAATGAGGCACAGTTGCTATCAAACATGGCACACGAAGTGCTCGAATTCAGCAGGGGTGAGATTCGCCTTTCCATTGAAAACATTAATTCAACCCAATTTTTTGATGGTTTTAAATAGTCTGTTTCAGGTTTTCTGACAAGTTGCATTGCCTTGGTGGGACAGGTAGGCACACATCCTCCGCAGCCGATACACCGGCTTGTATCCAGAACAGCTTTCTTGCTA
>JADGBP010000250.1 GCA_015231395.1 Desulfamplus sp.
AAACAGAAGTAAAATTGAAAGCGTTATTTCTAATTCTCGCCTTTTCCTTGAGGTACAGAAGGAATACGGCAGTTTCAATAACTACATATGGTCATTCACAAATGGAAAGAGCTTACAGAATCAATGGGGATGTTATTAAAGAACGAATTAGAATAATTCATAATAATGGCATTAATCAAAATGCCGGTATGAATGGAATTACCCGTTTTGACGGAATTGAAGCAGAAGGTTTTGCTCAGGCACTTAATGCCTATTCCTTGGAAAAAGCGGTGGTGTTAGTATCAAAAAGAGGACATTTTTCCCTGAAAAAATCTGGCGGAATTCTGGGAATTGGCAATAAAAATGTTATCCCCATTGATGTGAATGCACAATATCGAATGGATGTCATAAAACTGTCCAGAATTATCAAGGATATAAAAAAGCAGGGGAAAACTGGAATCATTTCGGTTGTGGGTGTTGCTGGTGCAACCGAGACTGGTATTGTAGATCCACTTACTGATATTGGAGATATTTGTAAGGATCATGGCATCAACTTTCATGTTGATGCGGCATGGGGAGGACCTGTGATGCTGTCGGAAAAATATTCCCATAAACTTAAGGGTATTGAGCTTGCTGATTCCGTAACAGTTGACGGGCACAAGCAATTTTTTATGCCAATGACCTGTGGTATGGTTTTTTTCAGGGATCCGCTTGCAATGAATCACATTGCCTATCATTCAAATTATGTGAATCGTCAAGGTAGCGTAGATCTTGGGATAAAAACCCTGGAAGGGTCAAGAGAAGCGAACTCCCTTATTTTAGACAGTGCTTTGAAGATCATGGGCACAAAAGGATATGCTCTTATGATTGATCATGGTATTGAAACTGCAAAGCAGTTTGCCGAGGCTATCAAAAAAAGAGAGTTATTTGAGCTTGTAACAGAACCAGAGCTTAACATCCTTACGTATCGAATGGTGCCTAATCATATAAGAAAAAGTTTTGAAACCGCAGATTCAAATGAAAAGAGACAGCTAAACGCACAACTGGATAAAATCAATATTGCTGTGCAGAGAAAACAGCGTGAATCTGGTAAAAGTTTTGTTTCAAGAACCCGAATGAATTATGGGGGTATGGCTCGTGAATCTGATAAAAACATGGTTTATGAAATAGATAAAAAATTAGACAATCAAATAATTCATACCTCAAACGTAATGACTGATAACTCAAACGAAATCACTCATACCTCAAACGTAATGACTGATAACTCAAACGAAATCACTCATACCTCAAACACAATGTCTTATAACTCAAACACAACCACTCATACCTCAAACACAATACCTTACAACTCAAACGAAACCACTTATAAGTCAAATAACTCAGTAGCTTGTGAAGAGATAGTGGTATTGCGGAGTGTGATTATGAATCCCATGACAAGCATAACCATATTGAATGAGGTGTTAGATGAACAAGAGAGGATATTGAAAAATCTACTCAAAGAGTGTTAAGGCAATAAAGAGTAAATTATAGTGTTAAGGAAATAAGGTAGGTATTCCAAAATGCAAAAAAATATAACAGGAGCCATAATTATTTTTGTCGTGATTGCGACAAGTGCCGTGGCAGTGAAAATTTTGATGCCGGTTATGGAATCAAGTCGCCAGAAGATTACCAGCGACGCTGTTAAAACAAAGGGAAAGATCCGTATCGACATGGATAACTGGATTGGATATTTTCCTTTTCGCTCCAAAGAGATGAAGCAGCTTATGCGGCAATCCGGATATCTTCTTGAGGCTAACGATGACAACGCGGATTATGGCAGCAGAATGAAACGCCTTGCAAACGCAGAGAGTGATTTTGCTGTTGCTACAGTGGATTCATATTTGCTGAACGGAATAAAAGAGAGCTATCCCGGGACAATTGTCATGGTTATTGATGAGTCTAAAGGAGGCGATGCCATTCTTGCCAGATCAGATAAGGTTAAAAATCTGGATGTTCTTAAAGAAACCGGGTCTTTTAAAATTGCCTTTACACCGAACAGCCCAAGCCATCATCTTGCCAAAGCTGCTTCAGATCACTTTGGACTTACATCTCTTATCTCCCTTAAAAAGAACAGAATTGAGACACAAGGCTCTGAAGAGGCTTGTGACAAGCTCATTGCCGGAACAACCGATGTGGCTATCTGCTGGGAACCTGATGTTTCAAGGGCACTGTCGGTCAACGGGATTGTCAAGCTTCTGGGCACGGAAGATACTCGCGGACTTATTGTAGATATTCTGCTTGTGAACCGAAAATATGCTGATAAATATCCTGAAGTGGTAACTCTTGTGATGGAGGCTTTTTTTACACTTCTTAAAAAATATAACGAAAATCCGGAACTTCTTCAAAAGCACGTCATGGAAGAAACAAATCTTGACAAGGACACGGCAAACGCAATGCTCCAAGGGGTAGCGTGGGTCAACTTCAATACCAACTGCCAGAGCTGGTTTGGGATTGAGGTTCCTGGGGCATCATCGGAACAGGGTATTATTGATACTATTGAAGCCACTGCCGGAATTCTGATTCGTTCAGGAGATTTTTCCACCACACCAATTCCTGACAATAATCCCTACAGGCTTACCAACAGCACTTTTCTTGAGAACATATTTCACAAAAGATCAGCGGGATTTGGCGGTTCTGCAAAAAACTCTCCGACAAATAAATCTCTTGCACAGGGCAGCGTTTCTCATCAATTTTCACCCTTAAACGAAAAACAGTGGGCAGCTTTACGTGAGGTGGGAACTTTGAAAATAGAACCTGTATCGTTTCAGAGAGGCTCATCAGAACTTGATCTGCTTGGCAAAGAAGTTCTGGATCATATGATTGATAAACTTAAACATTACCCCAATTTCAGAATTATGATCAAAGCACATACTGGAGTGGATGGAGATGAAAAGGAGAATCTTGAGCTTTCAAGAAAACGGGCAGAGTCTGTGAATAAATATCTTCTTGAAATCTATGCCATTGATCCAAATCGCACCCTTGCATCAGGATTTGGAGGCAGTATGCCTCTTGTTCGCAAGCCAGAGGAATCTCATCGTTCATGGATGTATCGCCTTCCACGAGTAGAAATCACTCTTGTTAAAGAGGAATATTGAGAAAACCCTTGCTAAAGAGAAATGTTGAGATAACCTTTGCTAAAGAGAAATGTTGAGATAACCTTTGCTAAAGAGAAATGTTGAGATAACCTTTGCTAAAGAGAAATGTTGAGATAAACGGGCATGATTGTGTATTAATCGTCCCTCAAAAAATATAAAAATGAGAGCCATTTTTACGATACATATTAACTGGACTTCATCTTATGGACACAGAATATCTTGATTCTCGAAAAATGCCGAAAATTCCGGCATCATTTTCCATTCAACCACCAGCAGTAACGGATTTTCTTCCCAGTGCTATTTCAAAAGCAGTTCAGCGGCAGGCATTGACCCATGCCATGACCCTATATCCCATAGCTGCAGGAGCAGGTTTTGGAGTAATGTCCATTTTATTTGAGATGCCGCTGCTTTATATCGCAACTGTTGCGAGTTTTGTTACAGGCAGTTTGTGGGCAGTAATCCAGATTTTTTTTCTACATGATAGGCTCGGCAGCAGATATGTTGATGAATTGAACCAAAAACAGCAAAAATATCAGGAATATTTGAAAACCGTTCTTAAAAACGAGCTTCAGGAGTGCAAAACTATTAATGGAGCGGAGGATTTTGTGGAACAGGCCTTTGGTCATTGCCTCAAAATTGAGACAAAACTCAACAGTATCAAAGATATTCTTCAACTCAAGGTACAAACTACAGAGATTACATACGGACGTTTTGCAGGAGCCGCAGAACAGGTTACCCTTGCAGTGCTCGATAATTTGCAAGAAATTGTAGCAACCCTTAAAAGTGCAAGCTCAATTGACAGCAGCTACATAGAAAAAAGAGTCCAATCCCTTGAGCAAAAAGAGCAGACTGATGAAAATATCAAGCAGAAAAAAGTACTGCTGGAGAGACTGGAGCTGAAGAAAAGACAGTTTGAAAAAATAAACCGGCTTCTTTGCAACAACGAAGAGGCGATGACTGAAATGGAAAAAATATCAGCACTGCTTTCCGAGTGGGAAGCACGTGATGATTTTACCGGCACTGATTTTGAATCTGCCATTTCAAGACTCCATGAGCTTGCAGAGCAGGCACATGAATATCAAAAAAAATAGAACAAGAGATCGAAAA
>JADGBP010000251.1 GCA_015231395.1 Desulfamplus sp.
AAATCAATCCATGATTTTGCATCTGTCGAAATTTTTGATCCTGATCTTTGTTCCAGATATACGGCTGGAATGTTAATTGATGTCAAGGTTGGTCCATCGCCATTCTGGCTTCAGGACAGACTTGTCTCAGTTGGACTCACACCCATTAACAACATTGTGGATGTCACCAATTTTGTGATGATGGAGACAGGGCAGCCACTTCATGCCTTTGATTATGACAATCTCGCCAAAGGCAGGATTGAAGTTAAACGGGCAGGTGGTGCGATTGAGTTTAAAACATTGGACAGCAAGCTGCATATTCTTGAACCTGACATGCTTATGATCTGTGACGGAGACCGTCCCGTGGGTATTGCCGGTGTCATGGGTGGTGAAAATTCTGAAATTCTGGATACAACAACCAGGGTGCTTGTTGAAAGTGCCTGTTTTAATCCTGTTTCTGTCAGAAAGACGGCAAAACGCTCAGGGATCAATACTGACGCATCACACCGTTTTGAGAGAGGCGTTGACCCGGTTGCAACCAAAGATGTGCTTAAACGAGCCATTTCCCTTATGTCTGAAGTCTCTGGTGGAAACATTCTTAATGACATAATAGATCAATATCCGGTTCCGCATACCCCGCTTGAGATCACATTGAATCCAGATGCTCTCAACAGGCGGCTTGGTACCACCCTGACTCATGACGAGATCAAAAAACATCTTGAGTCTGTTCAGTTTAAAGTTAGTCAGAATAATAATATTATGCGGGTAATTGTTCCATCATTTAGGGTAGATGTCACAAGACCTGAGGATCTTTCCGAAGAGGTTGCAAGGCTTTGGGGATACAACAGAATCCAGACCAGTTTTCCAAAGATTCCGGCAAAAGGCAATTCTCCCTCTGCAAGGATTGTTATGAGAGAGCAGCTCAAGGATATAATGAACGGATTTGGCTTTAGTGAAGCTGTCAATTACAGTTTTACATCTTCTGCTGCATGTGACCTTCTTTGTCTTGAACTTTCTGATGAGCGGCGTTCTGTTGAGGGGATTATAAATCCGATTTCCGAGGAGCTTTCTGTCCTCAGAACCTCTCTGCTGCCCGGGTTATTGGAAAACATGAGACGTAATAATTCCCAACAGATTGACTCAGTAAGATTGTTTGAGATAGGTAATGTTTTTCTGGCAACACGAAAAGGAGAGCAGCCCATAGAAAAAGAGATGATCGCTGGCATCTGGACTGGATTACGTAACGGAATTTCATGGACAGGGAAATCTGTTGATTGTGATTTTTTTGATATAAAGGGAGTTGCTCAAGGCTTGTGCAGTGCTCTTGGTATAGACGAAACCGTATTTGAAAAAGCTGATCAAATTAACTGCCCATACTATCAAAAAGGACAGGGGGCTATTGTAGTTTCTCAAGAAGAAAAGATCGGATCGAATAGAAACAAGATCGGTTCAGCAGGAAAAATAGCTGCTCAGGTACTTAAAAACTTTGGACTGAAACAGGATGCATTTGTGTTTGAAATGGACATAGAGACCCTGTTGAAACATGCGGTTTCGCAAGGCAAAATGAGAAAAACCAACCCTCTTCCCAAATTCCCGTCTCTTGCAAGAGATCTGACGCTTATCCTTAACGCTGATATTGAAGCAGGTGCAATACTTGCGGATGTAGCAGCAATGAAAGAAAGCAATACCATGCTGGAAGATGTTTTTATATTTGACCTCTATCAAGGCAAGCCCCTTGCTGAGGGGAAAAAATCCCTTTCCATGAGAATTGTTTATCGCTCATCTGATAAAACTCTGACTGAAAAGATGATTAGCGGAGTACATGCAAAAATTTCAAATCTTATTATGGAAAAATATGGGGCTGATTTACCGTAAAAACACATTGTGATTTTCATGATTCGGGGATGGCTGGATTCTAAATCCGGTCATGAATTGAACTTTTAGTATGATCATAAACAGCCTTTACGATATAGCAAACACCCTTATTGTGATATGATAAACATCCTTTTGCGATACCATCACTTTGATTTTGCTTGATAACTTTTGTTGACAATACTTTTTTTTTAGAGTATTTATTCCAGTCTATAATTTTAAATCTATAATTCATGTGCGGGCATAGCTCAGTTGGTAGAGTACAAGCTTCCCAAGCTTGGTGTCGCGAGTTCGAATCTCGTTGCCCGCTCCATTGAGCATGCTCCATTGAGTTCAGGAGCAATTTGAGAAAAGATTAAATTATCTTGTTGTGCATCAGGGAGCGGGCATTTTGCCCGTTTTTCTGTTTATTGGGAGACTTGTTTACCGTGAAAACACATTCTGATTTTCATGGTTCAGGGTGACCGAAATCCGGTCATGGTCGTTTACCTTGAAAATAAATTCAAAATAAATTTTCATGAAATAGTGGCTAACCCAATGAAAGAGCAGTTATCAGGAGGAAGAAAATGTTCAATTCAAAGAGTGCTTCCTACTCTTTTGGCGAGACTGTCAGGGAAATTGTAGAGCCGTTATGTCAATCTGAACAGATTGAGTTTGTACATGCAGAACGAGTGTCTGACCGTGGGCGAACCATTGTCAGGATTTATATTGATAGACAACCTGGCGGAATTACCATTAGTGACTGTGTAAATATGAACAAACAGATGGGATATCTTCTGGACGTGCATCTTGAGGATATTGGATCATATAACCTTGAGATATCTTCACCTGGTCCAAATCGTCCATTGACTAAAATATCAGATTTTGAACGATTCAAAGGAAAGATGGCGAATGTGGAGATTGCCGAGCCTGTTAATGGCAGGAAAAAATTTAAAGGATTGATTGATGGTATTGAGAATGGACACATTATCCTGACCATTGACCAGCAGACAGTGAAAATCGGATATGATCAGATCAGTAAAGCCAGACTTTCAGCCACCCATGGGGAATAGAAATGTTGATTACAGATATTAAGAGGGTTATTGAACAGGTAAGTCGGGAAAAGGGTATTAATAAAGAGGTATTAATCTCCACTCTTAAAGAGGCCATTGAATCGGCTGCCAGAAAGAAACTTGGTGCCAGGGCTGATATTGAAGTGCACTATGATGAAAAAAATGGGGAAATCGAGGTTTTTCAGTTTAAAGAAGTCGTACCTGTTGTTGAAGACCCTGAAGTGGAACTTACAATTGAAGATGGTCTGAAATATGATCCTGAATGCGAAGTTGGTGACAGTCTTGGTATAAAAATTGACACATCTCAGTTTGGCAGGATTGCGGCACAATCTGCCAAACAGGTCATTATTCAGAAAATGAAAGAGGCTGAAAAAAATGCCATATATGAGAATTTTATCAGCAAAAAAGGGGAAATCATAAATGGCATTGTTCAGCGAGTTGACAAAGGAAACATAATTGTGAATCTCGGGCAGGCAGAGGCAGTGCTCTCTCCTCGAGAACAGATGCCAAGAGAAAATTACAAACGGGGAGACCGTATCCGTGCTTATGTTCTTGATGTCCTTGAGGAATCAAGAGGAGCACAGGTTATTCTCTCAAGGACGCATCCTGAATTTCTTGTCAGACTTTTTGCAGCTGAAGTGCCTGAAGTAGCGGAATCTGTTGTTACAATCCATAGTGCCGCCAGAGAACCTGGAATTCGTTCAAAGGTGGCTGTTGCATCATCTGACTCTGATGTAGATCCAGTAGGTGCATGTGTTGGCATAAAAGGCAACCGAGTTCAATCTATTGTACAAGAGCTAAAAGGGGAAAAAATTGATATTGTGCAATGGAATCCTGATGTTGCAAAATTCGTATGCAATGCCCTTGCACCTGCAGAAATAGCAAAAGTGGTGATTTATGAATATAACAGAACCATGGAGATTATTGTTGATGATGAATTTCTCTCCATTGCTATCGGAAAAAATGGTCAAAATGTCCGTCTTGCATGTAAATTGACCGGATGGCATCTTGATGTAATGAGCAAGGACGAGTATGGTAGAAAGGAGCGACAGAGACATGACACTCTGATGAAGATTCCAGGGATGACTGACTCTCTTGCAGAGACATTGTATGAAAATGGATTTTCTAATTTGAAAGATGTTGCATCTGCTGATATTTCAAGCCTCTGTTCAGCATCAGGACTTTCTGAACAGGATACTATGCTTTTAAAAAACCGTGCGAGTGAGATACTTAATGTGTCTCATTCATTCTCCGAAAAACCTGTCTTGCAAGAAAAATCTGCCACGCACAATGATAATGATAATGATAATGATGC
>JADGBP010000252.1 GCA_015231395.1 Desulfamplus sp.
AATTTAAAGGATTGGTTAGTCAATCATATTCTCAACACAGATCATCTTTATGTCCCTTTTGTCAGAATCAACAATTACGTGGAGGAGTTAAGAATCAGACGTTAATTCAAGCATTGTTTTTTTGTTAGACTGCTTTTAAATCCGTACAATTTCATATTTTGTAATAATAAGTAATTCTGCCAATAACCCAACCATTCCTTGATATTCTTCATAGAAAACAAGTCGACAGGAAGAGTCTAAGTATCGTCGCTGCAATTGTTGATAGATTGAGCTTCCTCAAATCAGCTAAGAAGAGAAAAAAGACAACAATCAGCACGACACTGGCTACAAACTCCTGTTTTCTCACCCAGAGTTGGTAAGAGACCTGCTAACTGGCTTTGTAAAAGAAGATTGGGTTTGGGTGGTTGACCTTAACACCCTTGAATCTGTCAACAATTCCTTTGTTACGGATGACTTGCGAGAGCGTTTTGATGATAAAATCTGGCGTGTTAGATTTAAAGGAGAATGGATTTATCTCTACCTTTTACTTGAGTTTCAATCGTCAGATGACTATTTTATGGCAGTTCGGATAATGACATATATTGGACTTTTGTATCAAGATATTATCCGCAGTCATGGGTTTAAAAAGGGTGATATTCTTCCGCCTGTTGTTCCGATAGTTATCTACAACGGCAAAGCAGCATGGAAAAGCCCTTGTGAGATCAGAGAATTGATAAATCCAGTGCATCAGAGTTTAGAGAAGTTTACACCTCATATCTCATATTGGTTACTTGATGAGGGCAGAGTTGAAGCTGAAAACTTAGAAGAGTTTAAAGGCAGTGGGTTCAATCTTACAGCAGAATTAATTGCTTTTGAGCTGTGCAAAAACGTAGAAGAGATAAGAGAGCATATAGCAAGGCTGCATCAACATCTTAAAGAACCAGAAAACCAGCAGTTAAGGCGGACATTTGCAATGTGGTTGAGTCGTCTTTTACGGTCACGGTTAAAAAACGATAACATTCCAGAATTTCAAGAACTAAAGGAGGTGGATTCTATGTTGGCAGAAACTATTACTGAATGGACAGAACAATGGAAAGCTGAAGGAAAAGCTGAAGGAAAAGCTGAAGGAGAAGTCAAAGGAGAAGCCAAAGGAATAGGAAAAGGAGAATTAATAGGAAGACTCCGCCTGCTTCAGCAAATCTTAAATAAACCAATCTCTTCAAAAGAAGACCTAATCGCAATGGAAATGAGCGACCTTAAAATCCTTTGCGAATCTATTGAAAAAGAGTGGCAGAGTATCTAAAACTGAACTCAACCACCTACAAAAAGGGACTTCTTTGAATGTATGGAGTCACATTTACAGATACTGCTCTTGATAATCTTAAAAAATTTCCTGATAAAGATAAGGTATTGATTTTAAATAAAATTGAATTATTAGCAGAGAACCCTTTGAGTATGCCAAATGTAAAAAAACTTGTTAATTTTGCTCCTTCCTATCGTTTAAGAGCTGGTAATTACCGTCTTCTCTTTGAACGAGAAGACAATTTGAAAATTATTGACATCATTGATGTTCTTCATAGAAAACAAGCCTACAGGAGAAAATAAAATGATTTTAGAAAATGTTCAGTTCATAAATGAAAATAATATTCCTAAATTCGTTGTTTTAGATTTTACTGAATATAAATGGATTAAAGATTTACTCTCTGATGAAAACAAGGTTGAAGATTATTTAGATTATTTGCACATGGAGAATGTAAAAAAGAAATCAAAACAAACTTATACTTTGGATGAAGTTAAAAAAACATTATCAGAACAACATAACTCACACTAATCACTAACAAAAAAAGGAGAAAACCAACTTTATGCTTTGTATCAAAAAAACTACTAACAATAACTCTATGCAGCCGCACTTCCCCTTCTATCAGAAATTGCAGCGGTCTTATGTTGGCTGTTGAATATAAGGCGAGACCATGCAATTTGAAATAATATGACAAATAACGAATATAGAAATTATCGCAGTTGAAAATTCTATAAATGACTTGGAGAGGTTAAACAAGCTTTATGGAAAGGGAAGATGGCGGAAATTAAAAGGCGTTGCTGCTGTAAAAAGAGAAAATTACACAGGAAAAGCAGAAATACATTGGTATGAAGCACATGGAATTGGCAAAAGAGGATTTAAAATCAAAAAATATTTATGAAAGGTGATTTATGAAACAATTTGTTCTTTGTATCAATAACAGCGGATATGATGATATTCAAAAATGGAAAATATACCAAGTAGTTGAACCGAATGATAAAACAGATAAGGGCTGGATAAGATTGATTGATGATTCAGGAGAGGATTATTTATATCCTCCTGACTACTTTGAATTTATAGAGATTCCTCAAAAAATTCAAGAAGCAATGGCTGCATAACAATCTTAAATAATCGGCTTAAAACCCTTTGCGACTCTATTGAAAAAGAGTGGCAGAATGTTCAAAATTAGATTAAACGTCAGAATCAGGAACACCAAGAATAGCCGTGGGGCTGCTAAGTCATAAGAGAAGCCCTCAAGCGGGCTGGGTTAAATTTAGCCCTTCAGCTCTATCTCTGGCGATAAGTCTTGCTAATCCATATTCTGACAACCATATCAATTTTATTTTTTGTTTATGAGGTGTATCAATGATTGACTCAAAAGAAGAAGAACTTAAAGGACTAACTCTTGACCAGAAAACCATTGAGATTTTGGTAGCGAATATTATTCCCACATCCAAGTATTTTGAAAGCCGTTTTGATAATCTTCAATATCAGGTTAATGAAATCAAAGATGATATCAAGAATCTTGAATCAAGGATGGAGAAAAGATTTGAGCAGGTTGACCAACGGTTTGCCGATATGAAAACAGAAATGGATAAACGTTTCGGGCAGGTTGACCAGAGGCTTGAAAAGATGGACAGACGTTTTCAGCAGATAGAAGATAAATTAGACAAAATACTTGAGCGGATTGACCGCCGTATTGATGACGGACTCCGTGAAAACCGAGTACAGAGTATGCGGATGTTCACATTTGCCATGACTTTTTCTGCTATCTCCATGCTCGGGCTTATCGGCAAGATGCTCAAGTTATTCTGACAATTAATAAACAACATACCTCACACTAATCACTAACAAAACAAGGACAAAATCAACCCTATGCTTTGTATAAAAAAATTACTTGCAACCATTCTGATAACCGCATTTTGCATATCAGGAATGATTGTAAACAGTAAGGAGGTGTAATGAGCTTAACAATAGAAATTCCAGATCATATTCTATATGCAATCAGGCTGCCTGTAATGGAGCAACGCCAGCAGGTTATGACAGAATTGGCTATTGCCCTTTATGCACGAGGAATTCTATCGTTTGGTAAATCAAGGGAACTTGCTGAATTGAACAGAATTGAATTTGGTCGTTTGCTGGGTAATCGCGGTATTCCACGCCATTATACTGAGCAAAATATGGAGGATGATATTGTCTATGCCTGTGGTAAGTAACACATCGCCAATTTGGAATCTTGCCAGCATTAAGAAACTTTATCTCATACATGAACAATTCTCTGATGTGCTTATTCCTGATGAAGTTCTGGCTGAATTGCGGGTTGGGTATGATTATCCTGCAATGGTAGAAATTCAACGTGCTTTAGATGAAAAATGGTTAAGAATTGAGCATCTAAATAATCAACATTTGAAGCAATCACTTATGCTTGAGCTTGATTCTGGCGAAGCTGCTGCTATTGCTCTTGCCATTGAGCTTGGAGTTCCACGTATTATGATTGATGAAGCAGACGGAAGAGCAACTGCAAAAACTATGGGATTACAACCAACAGGCGTATTAGGCATTCTTCTTCGTGCAAAAAATGAAGGAAAAATCATTTCGTTACTTGATGAATTGCTTAAATTAAGGCATGAATCAGGTTTTTTTATTGCGAAGCTCGGGTTAATACCCCGCCCCTTGGGGCGTTGTAATGCTTTTAAGATACCCCGCCGCTTGCGGCGGGGTTCTTCATTGCTGAAGCACTATTTCAACGAATATTGCGGGAAGCTGGGGAAATATGATTCTGATAAACAACATACCTCACACTAATCACTAACAAAAAAATAAAATTGATATGGTTGTCAGAATATGGATTAGCAAGACTTATCGCCAGAGATAGAGCTGAAGGGCTAAATTTAACCCAGCCCGCTTGAGGGCTTCTCTTATGACTTAGCAGCCCCACGGC
>JADGBP010000253.1 GCA_015231395.1 Desulfamplus sp.
CTTCTTTGACTGTTAGCAAATTCCGTCAATCTGGAGTTATTGGAATGTGGCAAGATCGTGATGACATAACAGACAGTTCTGTTTACGCCCGTCAACTAAGAGAAGATGCACAGTCCCGGAGGCAAATTATATAAAAACCTGATTATCAAAGAAACGAAGGCATAAATTATTTACAAAAACCGTTATTTCTAAATATCAAAGGAGTATAACGTGAAAGTAGAAGATATTAAAAAAGTATTGATTCTCGGCGGTGGCACAATGGGGCAACAGACAGCTCTCATCTGTGCCCTGCATGGATATGATGTTGTCATGTATGATATATCCATGGAAATTTTGGAAAAAGGCTTGGCGAGACTCAAGAAAAACAGTGTGAGGCTCATTGATTTGGGACTTTGCACAAAAGAGGCGGCAGAGTCTGCAATTCCCCGAATATCTCTTGCAGATAAACCTGAAACTGCAGCAGACAATATTGATTTCATAATAGAGTCTGTTCCTGAGGATCCAGCACTTAAAGGTCGTATCTTTGGCATGTTTCACGAACTTTGCAAACCAGAAGCAATATTTACAACCAACACATCAACGCTTGTCCCTTCAATGTTTGCCCATGCCGTTGGACGACCGGAAAAGTTCTGTGCATTCCATTTCCATGATATCTCCATGACAAAAATTGTGGACATAATGCCCCACCCAGGCACATCTGCTGAAACTGTTGAAGTAGTAAAGGCATTTGCCGGCAGAATCGGGCAAATTCCCATTATGCTTCATACGGAAAACAACGGATATGTTTTTAATAACATGCTGATGGCATATCTTGATGCCGCCTTGACTCTTGCCACAAGAGAAGTCGCATCTATTGAAGATATTGATCGTTCATGGATGGGCATTCTTAATACCAAACTTGGTCCATTTGGAATGATTGACAGCATCGGGGTGGATACGGTATGGAAGGTTACCGATTTCTGGGCACAGAAACGACAGGACAAAAAGGCTCTTGCCAATGCAGCATTCTTAAAAAAGTATGTGGAGGAAGGAAAACTTGGCATAAAGACAGGAAATGGATTTTATGACTATCCTGATCCGACATATGCAAAAAAGGATTTCCTTGAGCCGACACATTGAAAAACTAAAAATTTTAACGGGAGAAAAAATATGGAGCAGTTTTCACTTAAAGGAAAGACCGCACTGATTACAGGAGCAAGCCGTGGAATTGGAGAGGCTATTGCCCACCTTCTGGCACAGCAGGGTGCATTCTGCATATTGGTAAGCAGAAAAACCGAAGACCTTCAAGTTGTGGAAAATGATATCAAATCAAAAGGGGGCAGTGCTGTATCTTTACCCTGTAATATGGGGAATCTTGATCAGATCAAAGAGTTGATTTCTCTTGTTGAGGAAAAATATGGGAGACTCGATATTTTGATCAACAATGCAGCAGCCAACCCCTATTTCGGTGAGATGATCAATGCCGAGGAACGGGCTTGGGATAAAACCAATGACGTTAATCTGAAGGGGCCTTTTTTTATGATTCAGTATGCGGCAAGGCTGATGAAGAAAAACAGCGGCGGAACTATTGTCAATGTCTCTTCTGTTAATGGGGTACAGCCGGCCCTGTTTCAGGGAATATATTCCATAACCAAAGCTGGGCTTATCACCATGACTCGTGCCTATGCCAGAGAACTTGCACCGCACAATATCAGGGTAAATGCCCTACTCCCAGGACTTACTGACACCAAATTTGCAAGCACCATTACTAAAAACGAGGATATCAAAAACCTCATACTGCCCCAGATTCCCATGGGTCGCATTGCAAAACCTGAAGAGATGGCTCCGGCAGTTCTTTTTCTTGTTTCTGAGGCATCTTCATATACTACCGGAACATGCATTACCTGTGATGGGGGTATGTTGTCGTAAGTGGTTTAAACCTTGGGTAGCTTCACAATACGAGATTTATAAGAGATTCAGGAGAAATTAGCCAATTATGTCATTATCTGATGTATTAAAAAACCGTATTTCCGTGCGTGCATTTCTGGACAAACAGGTACCAGAAGAAATATTGAGACAAATATTCACAGACGCACAGTTATCGCCATCCAACTGTAATGTGCAACCATGGCAGATATATGTTGTTTCCGGATCACAAAAAGATACCCTCAAAGATAAACTGGTTAAAACCGTGATGAGTGGCAATGAGCCCAATCCTGATTTTAACTGGAAAATAAGCTATAAAGGGATGCATCGGGATCGTCAGTTTGAATCTGCAAATGCTCTCTACAGTTCAATGGGAATTGAGCGAAGTGATAAACAGGCAAGAATGTCTGCCATGCTGAAGAACTGGACATTTTTTGATGCTCCGCACGTACTTTTTTTTACCATGGAGAAATATTTAGATATAATGGGGGCGGTGGATATGGGTATTTATGCCCAGACATTATCTTTACTGATGAGCGAGAGAGGTATTGCAAGTTGTCTTCAGGGTGCATTGGGGCAATTCCCCGATCCTGTCAGAGAATTCCTCAATCTTCCTCAAGAGCGTGGCATTTTGTTTGGAATGTCATTTGGTTATGCAGATGAAAAAGCAGCGGTCAACACTACCCGAACCAGCAGAGAGCCTGTTGAGAGTTCAGTAGTTTTTGTTGGTTAGAAGTGGGGCGTCCAAATGTGCTATTTTAGAATTGCTGGATTAACTATTGACAAAATAATATCTCAAGTATATAAATCCGAAATAAACATTGAACTTAGTTCATGTAAAGTTAAGCGGGAATAACTCAGTGGTAGAGTGCGACCTTGCCAAGGTCGAAGTCGCGGGTTCAAATCCCGTTTCCCGCTCCAAATAGGGCGGCTTGGCCAAGTGGTAAGGCGACGGCCTGCAAAGCCGTTATTCTCCGGTTCAAATCCGGAAGCCGCCTCCATAAAAAAATTAGTAAGTATAAGGGTTTAGAGAGAAATCTCTAAACCTTTTTTATTTTGCTGTTTTTTATTCCCCACACTATCCCCCACATTTTGAGTATTTTTTTATTCCCCACAAAAAAAAGACCATCCACCGATTTCATACTCCTTTGTTGATTGATATCTCCATAAAGAGTATGCGATACTCACTCCATTTTATAACAAAACAATTCCATGCGATTGCCCTGTTTGGACTGTCGAGATTTATTGACAGCAAAGATAATTGAACTATATTTAAAAATTTATTGTTTAAAGGAGTTTGACCATATATATAAAAGGGCGTGTAAAGGTCATGATTATAAAATCATGACCTTAGAGTGCTCCATCGCAACCTTTTAAACATCTTTATTTGAAACCTGACAGGTAATGTACTTTGATGGTTTGATGGAATTTGATTGATATTTGATGGAGTTTTACATAAAATCTGGAGATAAACATGAAGCAGAAGTTTACATTTAAAATTAATCAGTCCCAAGGAATTTTGAAGTTGGCAGAGGCCGCGGAAGCAGATCCAGGAACATTCATAAGGCTACATGAAGAGACCTATGATCTGGAAGAGATGAAACACGCTGCACAAAACGGGCAGTCTGCTTTTATTGAAAAAATGAGACGACGGAATCTCTTTCCTCCCTTTGATCTTGCTGTGAAACTGTTTGAAGCGGCACGTGAAATGTTAGGACAGGAGACAGATATACAGGAAAGTATTGTAGTAGATTATGAGGACATTGATGGATTACCTTTAATGGAGCAGGAAGCTATTGATTTTGGTGATCTGGATGATGACGACGAAGATGCTGAAATTGAAGATCTTCTTAAAGATGATGCCGATGACCTGAGTGAAGATGACATAAAAGAAATTGACTCTGATGATGATACGCCGAGATTTTTACCGGATGATGACTCAGAACATGAGAATTAAATTATGAGAAATGTAATTAGAAAGATTGTTATCAATGCGGCAGGAGATGCATTTGCAAAGGGGTTGTTAAGCTCTGATTTTATTCCAGAGATGGAGATTGAGTCACCGCGTCATGAAAACCACGGAGATTTTTCAACCAATTTTGCAATGGTCTCTGCTTCAGCTCAGAAGATGCCACCAAGAAAAATCGCTGAAGCCATTCTCTCTTTCCATGCAGTTTCGACGTCATGGCTTTTCTGCTTTTTTTCAAAGGTGTCAGAAGATCATTGGCAGCCAAATCTTCAGACAGGCTATCTGACAGTTCTGCTGATTCTGTGGCTGTTCCGTCTTTA
>JADGBP010000254.1 GCA_015231395.1 Desulfamplus sp.
CATTCTATGATGCTCGCTGACGCGTTAATAGCAGCAACAGTTGTCCAGAATAATGAAAACTTAATAACTGCTAATGATAAACATTATAAGTTCATTCCCAACATTGAATGCCTGAAATTCGAGCCGGAGAACAAATAGGGCATAAAATGATAAGAGCCATTGCTTTTCTGTGGGTTACGTAACAAAATTATCTTTCTTTTATCACTTCCTTATCATAAATCCTCAACCAGATATCCACCATCTTTTGACTGAAAAGGTAAAAGTATATTGATAAATCTTTATATGCAGCTTCCATGCAGACAGAAAGAGCTATATCTGCTGCTTCTTCAGGTGGATAGCCATAGACACCGCATGAGATGGCTGGAAATGCAATTGACGTGCAGTCGTGGGAGAGAGCAAGCTCAAGGCTGTTTTTATATGCAAACCTGAGATGTTCTTCAGGAGATTCATCACTCATGTAAATTGGACCAACAGTATGAATCACATATTTTGCTTTCAGATTTCCAGCAGGAGTTATTCTGGCTTCACCAACTGGACATCTGACACTGTTTACAGGTTGGATTTTTTTACACTCTTCAAGTAAAAGATGACCTGCCGCTCTATGTATGGAACCATCAACGCCACCACCACCGAGCATTACAGGGTTGGCAGCATTTACTATTGCATCAACATCCGCAGTTGTAATATCTCCTCTGATAATCTTGATATTTTTCATGATTTCCCTTGTTTAATATTTTCATGATTTTACTTGTCTGGAAAAACTATATATCAAAAACCGACTTTGTGAATACACTAAACTGGCTTTGGACAAATTTCAACATGGTCCCCCATGTTTACAGGAGAATTTTTATATTGAAAAACAAGAGCGTTAAACAAAAACAGGCTATATTAAAGAAACTATTTGAACTTTTTGACAGATTCTCAAAAGAGATGGATAGGGCTTGCGATGAAGGGTGTGCTGTTTGTTGCACAAGGAATGTTACTCTAACCGGTCTTGAAGCAAAATTTATTCTGGACGAACTGAATAACAACGAAAAAGATGCCGTGTTAACCAGAATCGTAAAAGAGCATCATAAAAACCGCCTGATTCCGAAAACAACCATTAATGAGCTTGCTAAGATCTGCATGAATGGAGAAGAACCACCTGAAGAATTTGCAGATCCTTTGTGGGGAGAGTGCCCACTGTTATCAAACCAAAAATGTATGATATATGATTTAAGACCTTTTGCGTGTCGCTCCATGATTTCAAAAAAGAGATGTGACGTAACCGGCTTTGCCGAAATGGATGAGTATATGGTTACTTTGAGCAATGTCTTTATGCAGTATCTTGAACATATTGATAATGATGGTTATTTTGGCAACCTTTCCGATATACTTCTGCTTGAAGGGGATAAGGGAAAATATGGTTCAGCAATCCCTGATGAAAATATTCTTGTAAACAAACAGCTTGAAATTCTGATGGTGCCACCAGAACACAGAGAAAGAATTACAGCAGTCATCAATGCGATTCAGAAAATCTGATTCTGACGGTTGTTTATCTATTGATATTTTGATCTGTTGATAATGGAAGGAGCAAAAAATGGAGTGTAAGGTTTCAAGACAGATAAGTCTTCTCATAATTGATGCGAATTGGGACAGTTTTCCATGGATAGACATTCCATCTGAACTTCTCCAGAACTACATGGGCAACAAACCCGATCATTTTCCAAAGACAGAAGTAAAGATTGCCTATGATGATACCGCTATACATTTAATATTTAGAGTCGAGGACAGATATGTTCGTGCAGCAACCGAAGAGCATCAGGGGAATGTCTGGGAGGATAGTTGTGTTGAATTCTTCTTTACACCAGATTCTGACCTTTCTGTGGGATACTTCAATCTTGAGATGAATTGTGGAGGTACCATGCTTTTTCATTTTCATCCTGAAGCAGGTAAGGAGAGAATTGTAATTCCCAAAAGCGAATGCAGCCAGATAGTATGCAATCACTCGTTACCACAGATTGTTGATCCTGAAATCCTTGAACCAGTTACATGGACAGTTGCCTATTCAATACCCATAGATTTGCTAAAAAAATATTGTTGTCAGGTGATTACTCCAGCTCCAGATGTTGAATGGAAAGCCAATTTCTATAAATGTGCAGACAAAACTTCACATCCGCATTGGTTGACATGGTCTCCGGTCAATTTTCCAAAACCAAACTTTCATATACCAGAATCATTTGGAATATTGAAATTTGCGTGATTCGAAGATGATGAAAAAGCGGAGCGGACAAAATAGATGGAGAACCACTACTTACCGTGAAAACACATTTTTGCTTTCATTCTCCGGGGTGACAGGAATCCAATCCGGTCATGGACGTTTACAAAAGAGAATCTTCTCAACAGCAATGTATAACTGCTCAACCATTCCTGAATAAAAGTGATCACATCCCTTGATTATTTCAAATGATGTAACATTCCAGCTTTCTAAATGTCGTTTTATAGCTGGAAGAGCTGCATATTCATCCCTGTCTCCGCAAATCACAAAGCTGTTGCATGAAAATCCTCTTACCTGAGAAAAGTCCATAAAACTGACTGGCGGAGAAACAAGAAGCTGGTGAGTCAGCCGTTCTACCTTTTCATCTGCATGGGCGTTGATCCATGCACCAAACGAATAGCCTGCAAGAGTTATATCTGATATTCCCCTGTCAATCATAAAACGGTAAGCCGCAGCCACATCATCACACAAATCATGAAATGTGTCATAATCCCCGGTGCTGTTACCTGTTCCTCTGAAATTAAATCGGAGCGTGCTGTAACCATTATCATGATATGCCTTTTCAATAGTCATCACGACTCCATTGTGCATATCTCCCCCATAATCTGGATGAGGATGAGTTATAATAACACCACGGTTATTGCCCAAGCCTTTGAAAATACCTTCAAGCTCTCCTGATTCAAACTGTATTTTAACTTTTTCTGTCATGGCACTCCTAAAAATAACGCTCTATAACTGCTTTTCTTCCTGTGATTCTATTATACTTCTCATCGGGATAGCCCAGTGCAATAACAGAATAGACTGTCTCCTCTTCCGGTATCCCGAGTTTTCTCTGGATGCTCACGTCTCTTTCAAATGCTTTTACAGCAAATCCAATTAAACAAGTTCCAATTCCCATAGCATGAGCAGCAAGAAGAATGTTTTGAGTGGCAAGAAGAGCATCATCTGCCGGACAACTTGCACCAGGTTCTGAACCGATTATGATACAGGCAGTTGCACCATGGAAAAGCAGGTCTTTACCGTTATTTTTCATTTCATGGATAGCATTGTTTACTTTATCATGATAATCACGATGATAATTATAAAGCTCCGGTTTTCCAACTGCTTTCAATCCATATCTCAAAATCCGGCTGTTTGCCATCATGTTCAGATTTTTATAGAATGCCCCTATTAAAATTGCAAATTCAACGACCTTTTCTCTGGATACAAGACAGGTAAATGTCCACTTCTGACTATTACTTCCGGAAGGTGC
Organism: Desulfamplus sp.; assembly: GCA_015231395.1. Classification (GTDB taxonomy): domain Bacteria; phylum Desulfobacterota; class Desulfobacteria; order Desulfobacterales; family Desulfobacteraceae; genus Desulfamplus. Next base: position 3,510 of record JADGBP010000254.1, read on the forward strand.
AAGTTTCCCGAACCTTACAAGGTCTTCAATAAGAGGGCGTTCAACAGCTCTTGATTTAAAAGTTCTGCATGAGCGTCTGGATGCAATCAGTCGTGCAAGTTCCTTTATGTCTGGTTCGCCATAGGAAAGCCACTTTTTCTCCAACTCAAATGTATTGAAAGCTATTGCATTCCTGTCAAGAGAATTAACTGTAATGGCTAATTCTGGACATATAGCCATACAGTGACCACAGGATAATGAACTGGTTCCTGTTACATAAGCCTTACCGTTTTTCAAGGAAATTGTATCTGATGGACAAACTTTTATGCACAAACCACATCCTACACACTTATTTGTATCAATAACTACTGAAACATCATAGTTTTCATTCATAATTTATCCTTCAAATATAAATTGATAAAGCCGACTATCTGGTAACGGTAAAGAGAATTCACAACTTTGTGTCTTTGATTGTTTTTGACCTGTCTTCTGATCAGAAGTTTTTTAGTCATAAATACAGACGTCCAGGATTGAAAGCACATCTGCCAGAAGTTTTTCATTTGCCTGCTCAATGCGTTTGACCTTACGTGCACGAAAATCGACTGATTTAACCTTTTCAACCATTATAAAACCTGTCAGTTTGCTACCTTCAGGGACAGGGAGATGAAAAGGGAAACCACGCTCTGTATTGGTGATTGGGCAGAC
>JADGBP010000255.1 GCA_015231395.1 Desulfamplus sp.
GAAAATAGAGTGGCTGAAAATAGGATTGCGGTGAATCAAAAATTTGGCAGAAAAATTTTTATAGCCACTTCAATGCCAACGGATAGGGAGATGGAAGATCGTGTGACCAAGCATCAAAAAGAAAGGGGAAATGGGTGGGATACTGCTGAAGTGCCTGTGGATATCTCCGCAAAGATCAAAGAACTTTCTATGTCGGGTGAGCTTGCTACAGACCTCATTCTTGTGGATTGTCTGACTCTGTGGGTATCAAATCTGATGTTTCATGATTTTGATGAAAACGGAATATTACGCATGACAGAAGAACTCCAGAATACCCTTAAAAACTCACCATTACCGGTATTCCTGGTTTCAAATGAAGTAGGTTCAGGCATTGTTCCTGAAAATGCTCTGGCAAGAAAATTCAGGGATATGGCGGGCATGGTTAATCAAAAAATTGCACAGATTGCGGATCAAGTGATTTATATGGTAGCAGGAATTCCTGTTAATATAAAATTGTAGAGAGCCTGTTTAAATATTCAGGCTCTTATTATTCAAGGGTGGTACTACCAGGCTGGCGAGTTCGTTCAATATAGGCATATGCACTGTGATTATGTATTGATTCAAAATTTTCAGCACTTACTGAAAACCAGGTGATATTTTCGTCTTCCATTAAAGCTTTTGCAACGTCGCGGACAACATCTTCAACAAATTTTGGGTTTTGATATGCACGTTCAGTAACATGTTTTTCATCTTCCCGTTTTAATACCGAAAAAACATCACAGGAAGCCGCTTTTTCTACAAGCTCAATGATATCCTCAATCCATATGAATTTGCTAAATCTGGTACTTACCAGAACTTCTCCACGCTGATTATGGGCACCAAAGTCACTGATCTCCTTGGAACATGGACAGACTGAAGTAATGGGTACTCCAACCTTTACCATAAGATCACGGTTTTTATCCGATGATTTTGAAGTCCCCATAATAGAACATGTGTAATCCATCAGTCCTCGAGAGCCTGTTACCGGAGATCTTTTTTCCACAAAATATGGAAACGTAATCTCAATATGTGAGGATTGGGCTTCAAGAGTCTTTTTCATATCTTCAAGTATATGGGTCAATGACTCAAGAGATACCTGTGATCTAAAAGTGTGAAGCATCTCAACAAACCGACTCATGTGTGTTCCCTTGGCCTGATGAGGAAGATTCACATACATATTGATTCTGGCAACAGTGGATTGAAGCCCGTGGTGCTTGTCAAGCACCTTGATCGGATATCTCAGTTCCTTGATACCAACTTTGTCTATAGGTATGTTTCGGTAATCACGTTGTTTTTGAATATCAATCATTATTATGTTTGCTTTAAAGAGAAACTGCTTTGTCTCTATTTATCTATATCTATTTTAATAATTACTTTACCGGCTGCAATCTCTCTGAGAGCCGTGACTACCTCTTCATTTCTTGTTGCTTTTACGAGAAAATCAGCCCCGTCCTTTACCTGTCTGACACGCAAGGCAGCCATGTGAACAAGTGCAAAACGGCTGGGAACCTTCTTCAGACAATCTTCAATGGTAACTCTTGCCAAAATATATCCTCCACTCAAATACAAAAATACAAAAATTTTTAACCCGTAAATTTACAAAATAGTTGCAACTATGTTTACAAAATAGCAATGATTTCGTAAGATCTTTTCCCACCTGGTGCCTGTAATACAACATCATCACCTGGTTTTTTTCCGAGCAATGCCATTCCAAGAGGAGATGATACTGAAATTTTGCCTTTGGCTATATCAGACTCTTCTTGTCCTACAAGCAGATATTCCACCTCTTCCTCAGAATCAAGATTTTCAAGAAGCACCTTTGAGGCAAATCTTACGCAGTCTTTGGGTACGCTATTTGGATCAATTATTTTAGCACTTGCGATTTTATATCCCAATTCCCCGATTCTTCCCTCAATAAACGACTGTCTCTCCTTAGCGGCATCAAACTCGGCATTTTCTGAAAGATCCCCGTGGGCTCTTGCTGTTTCTATGGCTCTAATATTGTTAGGTCTATCAACGGTCTTAAGCTTTTCAAGCTCTTTTTTAAGAGCATTAAATCCTTCTACAGTAATTGGTATCTGCTCCAACTTCTCTGTTCTCCATGTATCAAAAAATATTTATATTTATCAAAAATCAAGTGATGGTCGGAATCCGATCATGATCGTTTAAATAAGCCAGAATGGTCGATCCCGCCTGAACCTTCTGACCCAATCTAACGGATATTTTACTGTCTGAAGGAAGATAAAGGTCAAGCCGTGATCCAAAGCTTATCATTCCATATCTGCTTCCACGCTCCATTTGATCCCCTTTTTTAACCTTGCATATAATACGCTTTGCAATAAGTCCCGCAATTTGTACAACGCCATAAAGGGCACCAGAATCGGTTCTGATAACCAATGCGTTTCTCTCATTGTGTTCCGAGGCTTTATCAAAAGATGCATTGATAAATTTTCCCGGGACATAAATAACATCTTCCACAGTTCCTTTAAATGGTATGCGGTTTACATGAACATTAAACACGTTCATGAAAATACTTATTTTTATACAGTCCTCATGAGTAAACTCATTGGTTGTTTTTTCTTCCACAACAATTATTTTGCCATCAGCAGGAGAGACAAGGCAGTTGTATTGATCAGGTACAGTTCTTTCAGGATCCCTGAAAAACCAGCAGATGAATATGGTTATAAAAGCAGAAAAGCACCATAGGACAGTCCATTCCATCAAAAAAAGCAGCCCTGTTAAAATAGCTGCTGCAAAAACAAATTTCAGACCAGGAATTGCAAAAGGGATAACTGATCTTTCAGGCCATTTGGAGTTATTCATAATTAATATATCTCGTAGCGTTTATTTTGATAACGTTTCTTTTTAGAATCAAACCATGCATGTGATTGTATTGGTTTGATTTGTTATTTGTATCAGTTTAATCAATGATTGTATTGATTTGTAATTGTATTAGTTTAAATTGTGATTGTATCAGTTTGATTTGTGCTGTTTTAATAGAGCATTTCCTTCAGCCGCAAATATTTTTCCGATTAATAACAGAGAGACTCTCCATTGTCAACAAAAGCACTGTTGTTGCCATTCATAATTTGCTCCGGATTTCGGCTATCTCTTCATTATCAGGGATTATTGCCTTCCGCATCAGATTTTCTCAGATAGACAGGGGTGATTGCATCAGGAGACATGGACAATATCGTAATATCCTCAAAAAACATATGTGCCAAGACAGAAGCCCTGACAAAATTCTGAAACTCAGGGGCAAACAGTGCTGCATTACCCATAATTTTTTTGATCAGAGGACGATACACTACTACACCAGAACCTGCAAACAGGACAGGACTTTTGCTCTCTGTCATTATAACCGCCTGTTCAGGAGATACTACAACTTCCTCACTTTTTTGAATCAGTCTGCCATTACTGAAAAGATATACAGCACAATAGACCTCGCCCCTTTTGGCATCCATCATTACACAGACAGGCACAGATGAAAACAGGAACTGAAAAGCAATTCCATCAAGACTGGAAATACCGGCAGAGGGTTTTGACATTGCATATGCCAAACCTTTGACAATGCTGATACTGATGCGAAGTCCTGTAAAACTTCCCGGACCACGGGCAACAATAAAACCATCTACATCACGGATAGTTATCTGTGCCTGCTTTTCAATTATATGAGCAATCATATCCATAAGAGTGCGGGAGTGTGTAAAACTGCCAAGATGAAATACTTCACAAATTGGTATCCGGTTTTCCACAAGGGCAATGGAGCAGCTCTGTTCTGCTGTATCAACTGCAAGAATTTTCATTTTGACGTTGCCTCAGAGGCTCCATCTTCAAAATTATTAATGTCAGAATCATTGTCTTCAGAATCACCATCTTCTGAGACTTCATCTTCGGAATCTCCATCTTCTGATGCGTTATCTTCGGAATCTCCATCTTCAGCAACTTCATCTTCAGAGACCTCCTCTTGAATATTTACTTCTGTTGCCAACATTGTTTTTTCCGGTTCTGCCTCTTCTTTGTTCTGGATATCTTCTTCTTTTTCCACAAAAGCCACTTCCAGAACCTGATCCAGATTCTGAACACAGATAAAATTAATCTTCTTTTTTACACTTAACGGAAGATCATATAGATCTTTTTTATTTTTTTCGGGAATAATAATGG
>JADGBP010000256.1:0-630 GCA_015231395.1 Desulfamplus sp.
ATTACTTTGTCCGGTCGCGACAATTATTTTTTCCGATCCGGTTACTATTAATGCTAAATCTATCTATGATAATAGTAACACTAATTATGTTGTAATTATTTCACTTCATTGCTGGTGGATTCGCAATGCTTGCCATTTTGGGAATCGTTACAACAAACAGCAGTGTCCATGCCGGATCAAGAAGGCATAACGGTTTTCTCGAAGGCGTTATTCTCGGCACAGGTGCAGCCATTCTTGGTGCGACCATAATAACTGAAATAAATAGCCCGCCAAGATATGATGATAGGCATGACAGATATGATAGGCATAACAGATATGATCGACACCACGAAAAACAATTCTACAAAGAAAAGCGGCACAATAGAGATAATGGTTATGGTAGAGGGTATTGGAGTGTAGAAAAAGTCTGGGTTGACCCTGTTTATAGACAACGGTGGAATCCAGGGCATTATAACCGCAGGGGCTACTGGGTGAATGGAAGTTATGACATCGTTATTATACGCGAAGGTTATTGGGCGGAAAGGAAGATCTGGGTCAGGAACTGATGCTTTATTGTTGTGAATAGTTAAGACCGTTAACCGTTAAGTATAAGTCAAAGGCACTACGTCAAAGCCCTTACCCATAAAGCAT
>JADGBP010000256.1:640-4137 GCA_015231395.1 Desulfamplus sp.
GAAGGTTATTGGGCGGAAAGGAAGATCTGGGTCAGGAACTGATGCTTTATTGTTGTGAATAGTTAAGACCGTTAACCGTTAAGTATAAGTCAAAGGCACTACGTCAAAGCCCTTACCCATAAAGCATAAAGCCATAAAGGGTAGGGGCTTATATAAGTTATCAGACCTGTAAGAGACCTGTAATCTTTTTTGATCAGAACTCCTATTTGTTGTTTTAGGTTCAGACTCTTATTTGTTGTTTATTTCGCTGTGTTTATGAGTTCATCAAACTTGATTATTCAAGAAACCTGATTATTCAAGGAAAGCAGAGACGCTGTTTTTTCAGAAAAATAAAAGGATTCGAGTCTTGCACGGATACGTTCTTCTATAAACCCGGTCTCCAGAGCTGTTTGAATTCCAGAAGATAGAAGCTCAATAACTTCATTAATGATCATAGATTCGGAAACGCCCACATCTTCAAAAATTACATCCAGTTCATTATCTCCATACTTCTCAAAAAAGAAATAAACCAGTTCCTTGTAAATTTCTTCAAAATATAGGGTTTTGCGAAAATGAAGCCAAAACTCATATTGTATGATTATAAAATCTTCCATATCATTGGAATCAATCGTACTGAAATATTCAGACAAAGGTTTTTTTGCAATTGAATTCCATATTTTATCACCCATTTCAAGAATATGCTTTTCGTTAAAAATTTCTTCTAACAGAAACTTTTCGCTGTGTTCAATTTTACTGTCGATATTGATTTGAGTGTGACCAAAATCAAGCAGGTATCTTTTCTTTTATATTCAGGGAATTATAATCATCCGCAGATAAAATATTTCCTCTTGCATGGCTGATAAAGAACTCCCAGTATTCATCCCAGTTTTTACTTTTCACAACAGATCGTAATCTCAGAATGGACTCTGAGCCATTAATACCCCACCGGGCACCTGAAATTTCCATTCTGTCTTTAACTACATGACTACAGGCAGATTCAACAACTCCAGTTCCTATAGGATATCCCTTTGACAGGTACTCATCATATTTCATATACTGCCTGTGATTTTTAAAATAAGTTATGACTTTTTTAAACGTTTCCTGATGAGAGACCTTCTCCCATTTGCCGTTTAACATTTCTGTCTGTAACTCCATGATATAAGAGGCAATATTCCCAGCCAATATAAGTTTCAATTTTTTATATACATATGTCTTGGCATCATTGCTGCTTTCTTTATGCATTACATGAGCAATTAGCCAGACGTATTCTACAACATGAATAATATCAAGGATATATACCTTGTTTTTAATATCTTCAAATACAGTTTTTAACTGGCTCCAAAGATATTGTGAACCGTCCATAAGGCAAAGCAACGGGCTTTCGCTGAAATCTTCATTTTTTATTTCTTCATAGATTTCGTTCATTACTTCTTTTTTAGGCTTGGCTACACTGGCAATATATCTGATATTGCAGGCTCTTGCCTGTTTTTCACTGTCCTTTTTTTCGCCTTTTTGGTCAGGATATACCAGATTTTTAGCAACATCATCGGCTGTCCGAACATTAGCATCAATGTTGTATTTGGCTCCTACCAGACACTCTTTCTTTTTTTGTTTTTTCTGGCNNNNCGATGGCATCATATAATTGACAGAATCTTTACCAATTTTCATCAAAGAGGAAACAATAGGAAGTTTTTCCGCAATAGCAGCGGCTTCCTTTCCAATTTTTAACAGGGAAGATATTCCTGGCATTTTTCGTGCGATAATAGTTTCTGTAATCAAATATTCCTTGATTCCTATATACAGCACATTTGAAATCAGTTTGGAATAGGCTGAGCTATTAAAAAACCGTTTAATAAGATAAATTCTCGCGTTTTCCAGAGAAACACCTTTATCTATAATATCATCAAACTGCTTGCGGGCAAAAATATCTTCAAGCAATGTATCCTTGTTATGAGTAGATTCAAGTACTTTTCGGCTCATCTCTCCAGCAAGTTCGGTTATTCCTCCCGCAACCGGACTTTCAACTACACTTCGCTTAATCACACCGATTACCTGTTCCGGCGTTATGATATCTTTAAGTTTTACATCTTTGAGCCAGTGAGAAAGAGCGGATATCTCATCCGTGATCGTTTTCTTGTAACCACCGTTTTTGAAAGCGTTTAACTCATGTTCAACATGTGCTTCAAAAATTTTTGAAATTAGGTCATTCATTTTTGTTTCCTTGAGTTATTTTTCCGTATATAGAAGCACCCATTAAAAGCAGGTTGATTTTTTTTATTAATTGTTCAGTAATTTCAAGCCTTTCAAATTTTTCGAGATCCTTGTTCCGTGTCATCGCAAGACAAGCATGACTTGTTATTGTAATCATGGCTTGTGCAATCAATGGAATCTCGCCAAATCCATCAGGAAATTTTTTGCTGATGCGGGTCAAATCTTCGCTCAACAATTCCATCATATGGTTAATTCCTTCTGAAATAGCTGCACGCATAGCCTCCGAGTTTCCAGTTCTTTCTTGAAAAAACAAAGAGAGAAGATCTCTGTTCTGATGAAAAAATTCAATGAAAATCTCAACAAAAGGGCGTACCGCACTTTCAATAGCTTGAAGTTTTTGTTCTGGAGATTGAAGTTTCTGTTCTGGTGTAACGTTGTTTGAAATACTGAATGCCAGCATTTTTTGTCGAGTCTGACTCAAACATTTTACTAACACTGTTTTCGCATGATCCACAATCGCGACTCCCAGTTCGTCTATATCACGGAAATGCCGGTAAAATGATGTTGGTGCAATTCCTGCTTTCCGAGCAACAGATCTTAGGCTGAGGCTCGCGTATCCTTCTTCCGAACAGAGTTGAATCGCGGCCTGAATCAGGGAGGTAGAAGTTTTTTCCTTTTGTTCTTTCAATTCTCTACGAGATGCCATTTTTAGTTACCTTACCGTGAAAATACATTTTTAACTTTAGAATACATTTTGGGAGCTTGATTATAACTTCGTCCACTTTTAACTTTTTGAGTCTGAATCACGGATTGCCACAGATTAAAAGATTACACGAATTGAAAAAAACAGTGAAATCCGTGTAATCAGGTTAATCCGTGATTCAGACAGATGCTCAGACAGATGCTCAGACAGATGCTCAGACAGATGCTCAGACAGATGCTCAGACAGATGCCCGATATTGGAACCAACCTTCATAATACGTTAAGAGACAAGAAAAGCGTGAGCATCATACGCACTTTGAAGAGGTATCTCTTCCATAGGCAAATGACCTATTCCGTCATAAACTATTGTTTTTGATAAAGGCAGGTCACGTTCCCAGTCCTTGACCACCTTGACTGGAACCCATGGATCATTTTTTCCCCACATCAATAAAGTAGGAGCTTTTATCTTGTTGATTCCATAAGAAAGCATAGAAGAAGAGCATTCCTGCCTTAACAGACGAAATACATCAATATACACACCACGATTTTGCGGATTCATCAACATGTCATGATATAAATCAATAAGTTCGTTAGTCACTTTTGAC
>JADGBP010000257.1:0-1218 GCA_015231395.1 Desulfamplus sp.
GAAGGCTGACATAATAAGGATATTTTAAAAAATGAAATTTTCAAATCCACATATGTTTTATCTTATATGGCTTGTGATAATGCTGTTTGGATTTGTGGTATATGGAAACCGCAAAAGAGCAAAGATTGTGATAAACTTTATTTCTCCCTCGCTTCTCAATACCATGATTCCGGGTTACAGCACTTCACGGAAGTGGCTCAAAGGTATTCTGCTGACTCTCTCGCTTTTTTTTCTGGCACTTGCTCTGACATGCCCTCTTGTTGGATTCCGGTGGGAAGAGGTTAAGGAAAAAGGGGTGGATATAATGATTGCGTTAGACTGCTCCAGAAGCATGCTTGCGACAGATATCAAACCCACCAGACTGGAACAGGCAAAACGTGAAATAGTTGATCTTCTAAATATGATGCATTCTGATAGAGTCGGGCTTGTTGCCTTTGCAGGTACTTCCATTCTGCAATGCCCTCTAACTCTTGACCATTCAGGATTCAGTATCTTTTTGAATGCCCTGAATCCTGATTATCTTCCAATGGGTGGTACTGATATCAGCGGTGCTCTTGAAACTGCCATCAACGGTTTTGAGACTAAGTCTGATTCTGAAAAGGCAATTATTATCATAACAGACGGCGAAAGCACTTCCGGGGATCCAGTTGCCATTGCCACTGAAGCTGGAAAAAAAGGAATCAGGATTTTCTGTATTGGTGTTGGACAGGACGATGGTGCCCCCATACCTGATACAGATGGAAGTTTCAAGAAAGATGACAGCGGTAGAATTATCATGTCAAAAGTTGATGATGAGATTTTGCGTAAAATAGCTGCTGTAGGTAACGGAATTTATGTTAAATCCGTTGCTGGCGATATGGATCTGGATCAGATATATACTGATGAAATTCAAAAAAACATGAAAAAAACAACTCTTCATAGCGGCAGGACAAAAGTTTGGGAAAACAGGTTTCAATGGTTTCTTCTGCCTGCCGTGTTGCTCCTTATTGCGGAGTTAATGATTTCCGAACAGATAAAGATGACCTCTATTCAGAAAAAATTTAAACTTGGTATTTTTATTGGAATTCTTACGGTTTTTTTCATGACTTGTAATTTAGTCTCTTATAAATTTGCGTATGCCGGAAGCTCCGCCAGTGTCAAAAAAGGGTTGGAAGCCTATGAAAAGGGCAAATATGACGATGCACTTAAAAACTTTATTGATGCCCAGCTTGAACGCCC
>JADGBP010000257.1:1316-4117 GCA_015231395.1 Desulfamplus sp.
AAAAGATCAGGCACAGCAGGAACAGGATCAAAATAAACAGGAACAACAGAAACAGGATCAGGATAAGCAGGAAGAGGACAAGAAAGATCAGGAGCAACAGAAACAATCAGAAAAGCAGGAACAGCAGAACAATCAGGAAAATCTCTCGGAGCAACAGGCAGAAAATGCAAAGCAGGGAGATGAAAAAGCCGCAAAGTCGCAAAGCCGTCAACACCTTTTAAACCGGCTGGAAGATAAACCTGGCAGTGCCATGATGCCTGTTTATAGTGAAAAACCCGTGTTAAAGGATTGGTAGTTTTATAGAGCGGGATACTTGTGTTGAAATGATTGGTAATTATAAAAAGAATAATTCACCATGAAAACAAAATATTACTCATCCGCAATCATCATAACTCGTTACAGATTAATATCAAATTAATGGAAAAAAGCACTCCTCACTATAAGCTGCCAATTGTCAAAGCCATGATTGAAGCTGGAAAAATTCGCTCAACTATATCAGCGTTGGCAGGTGCTACCGCAATGGGATTTGATTTTCAGGGAATCATCAAAGTGGTCATGTCATTGACTACGACAGATTTTTATAAGAGCATGACAACACATGCAGACCATAGAATCTGGCAGGACGTCTATCGTTCTTCTACGCCAGTTGGAGAGGTTTATCTGAAAATAACGATAATTGATGAAGTTCTTATCGTATCTTTTAAGGAGCTATAAAAATGAAATGTCCATCTTGCATGATGGCAGAACTGGTGCATGATACCCGTGATATGCCATACATCTATAAAAATGAATCAACATCTATTCCAGCAGTTACGGGAGACTTCTGTCCCGCGTGCGGTGAGGCTGTCCTTGACATTACAGAATCTGCGAGTGTCAGCAATGCAATGCTGGAATTCAATAAGCAGGTAAATGCCTCTATTGTTGATCCCTGCTTTATCGCAACAGTCCGCAAAAAGCTCGCACTTGACCAGCATGAAGCTACCGAGATTTTCGGTGGCGGGATCAATTCCTTTTCTCTTTATGAAAATGGAAAAGTTAAACCTTCTCTTGCATTAGTGAAGCTGCTCAAGGTTCTTGACCGTCACCCCGACCTTTTGAACGAAGTCAGGATGGCATAAACAAATTATGAACTGGATGATATTAGTGAAAAACTGGAAATTATTTTCAAACAGACAATCATTTAGGTTGTTAAGCATAATAATACTGGTTGTGTTGCTGATCCCTGTCAGGGGATTTTGCTTCTCTGTTACAGCACAGGTAGATCGGAACAGAATCTCCATCAATGACTCGGTTGTCCTGTCAATAGTGTTTGAAGATGGCGAGGGAGATGTCGATACTTCAGCATTGACTGACTTCACTGTTGTCTCACGAAGCAGCAGCAGCAACATATCCATTATCAACGGCAAATATTCCAAAACAGTCACTGCTCTCTACACTCTTATCCCAAAACGAAAGGGAACTTTAACAATTCCGCCGCTCAAGGTAGAGTATGAAAACAGGAATTACACTACAAATGAGATCTCCATTGAGGTATCGGATCAGGCCGTTAGCCGTAATGACTCAAGGGATATTTTTGTTGAAGCAGGTATTTCAGGGACATCATTGTTTACCGGTCAGCAGGCTGTTTATCAACTGCGATTTTACAGTGCCGTAAAATTTTCCAATGCAGCACTTCAGCCGCCCTCGTTTAAAGGTTTCACTGCAAAAGAGGCGGGAGACCGAAAAAACTACAGAGAGAATATCAATGGCAGACCTTACAATGTCGCAGAGGTTAATTATGTTATTATCCCTGAAATATCAGGAGAGCTTCAGATTGATCCGGCAATAGTCTCCTGTGATGTTGCAATGGCACGAAACAGCAGAGATCCTTTTGATGACCCGTTTTTTTCCAATGGTTTTTTTTCATTTGGAAGAAGTGAGACTCGCAGGTTTTCAACAAATCCCGTGATGGTAAAAGTTGAATCTCTTCCCCCGTATTCTGCTGATGTACCTTTTTCAGGACTTGTGGGCAACTTTTCGATCAAGGCAGAGCTGGATAACTTGAGCAAGACAGAACAGGAAAACTTGAACAAGACAAAACAGGACAACTTGAACAAGACAGAACAGGACAACTTGAACAAGACAGAACAGGAAAACTTGAACAAGACAGAACAGGACAACTTGAACAAGACAGAACAGGATAATTTGAACAAAGCAGAACGGGAAGACTTGAAACTCAAGATTGGAGATTCCGCAACACTTACCATAACAATATCAGGCAAGGGAAATCTTATGGATGCCCAGGCTCCAACTGTGGCGATTCCTTCTGACTTTAAAGTTTATGACGACTCACCTGAAGAGAAGATTGAACTGACTCTTCAGGGATATTCAGGGGAGAAGATATTCAAAAGAGCCATTGTTCCTATAAAATCAGGAAAATATACGATTGAGCCGATTATTCTCACCTTTTTTAATGTCTCGACCCATGCGTATGAAACAATATCTACCACCTCTATTAAAATTGAAGTTGAACAATCCACGGAGCAATCAGGAAATCAGCAGTCATTCAATGCTGATGCTAATGACGACAGCCTGAACAACCCACAAAACCTGAACAGAAATGAAGATGTTGGAACAAACAGCAAAAAAGTGAGGGAAAAGAAAAATGTTGAGTTCACTGGCAAAGATATTCTTTCCATAAAAGAAGACGCGTCTGTTCTGTTGAGGCGGTGTTTGTGGGAACACTATTGTTTGTGGAAACTTTATTAATGTTTGTGGAAATGCTATTCATTACAGATTCAATAAAGTTCCTTACGAAATTT
>JADGBP010000258.1 GCA_015231395.1 Desulfamplus sp.
TCAACAGACATATTACGGAATTATAGAACCCTTTTATGATGACAATAGCAATAAATATAAAGATAAATCTGAGGATAATGACAATGACAATATACTTGATACAGGCGAAGATACGAATAATAACAACGTGCTTGATCAAGAGGACTTTAAATGGGTTTTGCCGGGTGAATATACTGCGACAGTACCCAAATCAAATTTGATTGATGTTACCAATTCAGTAGTAAAGAGTGATAAAACCATCTCTGGCATTACTGATGTTTCAACATGGGATGACATGATGAAAAAAATAGATGATACTGTACCATTAGATGGAGGTGGCTGGTATATGAATTTTACTCAAAAGCCACTAAAAGAGAGAAATATCTCTCAAGCAACTTTGCTTGAAGGACTTTTGACATTTACAACCTATATGCCATCATATAATCTATGCACTGTTGAGGAGGGAGAGAGTAATCTCTATGCACTCTATTATAAAACCGGTACAGCCTACTATGAAGAGGCTCTTCTTAAAGCCAATGGGGAACACACATCTACCAGTGATGGGGCTGGCAAAGAAATAATGGCAAAAATGATTCCACTGGGTAAAGGACTTGCGGGAACTCCAAACATTCATGTAGGTGAAGACGAAGGTTCAAAAGCATTTATTCAAACCAGTACTGGAGATATCATTACCATAAAAGAGCTGAATCCCCATAAAACCCAATCCGGTATTACATCATGGAAACTTGGAGATGGAGATCAACATGAGTAATCTGAATAGAATTTTGAACTTGTGACGGTATCTTAAAAACTGTATCTGGAAGCTTGAATTGAATAACGCTTTTCAGGCAATGACCATGCCCTGATTTATAAAATGACAACCAACGGACAATGAAACTATAGAGACGCACGGCTGTGCGTCTCTGCTTTTAAAGGCTTGGATGAACAAAAATATCAAAAAACGCCTTGATACACTTTTGGTGGAAAAGGGTCTGGTTCAGTCTCGTGAAAAAGCACGGGCACTTATTATGGCAGGAACCGTATTGGTAAACGGATTTCCTATTGACAAAGCCGGCACCAAAGTTGAGATGGAGGCAGATATCTCATTCAAGGGAGGCACTCTTCAGAACGGACGGATTCTTAAAGATGGCGAATGTCCTTATGTCAGCAGGGGCGGACTTAAACTTGATAAAGCATTGAAGCATCTTCAACTTGATGTATCAGGCATGATTTGCCTTGATATTGGTGCTTCAACAGGCGGTTTTACTGATTGTCTTCTTCAAGCTGGTGCTTCAAAAATATATGCAGTTGATGTTGGATATGGACAAATAGACTGGTCATTGAGACAAAATGCAAAGGTTGTGGTGATTGAACGAACCAATATTCGCCACATGCCTTATGAGACCATTGGCCAGACCGTAGATTTGATAACCATTGATACTTCGTTTATATCCCTTAAAATAGTGGTACCAGCGGCTGAAAAATTCATGACATCTGAGACCCATACCCTTGCCCTGATTAAACCGCAATTCGAGGCAGGCAAAAATAGAATCGGAAAAGGAGGTGTGGTCAGGGATCCTTTTGTCAGAGATGAAATTGTAAACGAGATTGAACTTTTTTTCAGACAAAGAGGTTATGAAACGGGCGACATAATTGAGTCTCCCGTAAAAGGACCAAAAGGAAATGTTGAATTTATCATATCCATGAGATATTTAAACAGACAATGATTATGAAAACCCATTTTCATGGCAAACGTTCATGGCTGGATGAGAATCCGGTCGCCCCTGAATATGAAACCCAAATGTGTTCATGGTAAAATGTGTTTTCATGTTAATATACTGAGGAAAATCCGACAATAAACCTGATGTTGTTTATCACTTAATTGAAAAGGAGCTGTAATGACTGAACAAATCGCAAAAATGAGAAATGTCGCTCTGGCTGGTCATGGGGGTGCGGGTAAAACTTCTCTGGCTGAGGCAATGCTTTTTAAAGCAGGAGTAATCAACCGCCTTGGCAAGGTGGAAGAAGGTAATACTTCTATGGATTTCCAGCCGGAAGAAGTTAAAAAACAGCAAAGTGTGAGCAGTGCTTTTCATAAATACACATGGAAAAAACATGAAATCTCCATCATGGATACCCCAGGAGACCAGAACTTTGTTTCGGCTGCCACTACCTGTATTCCCGGAGCGGACAGCGTCATCATGGTTATTGACGGTGTAGATGGCCCAAGTGCCATGACTGAGGTTTTAGGGGCATGTGTGGACAAATACAATCTTCCTTCTGTTCTTTTTATCAATAAAATGGATAGAGAAAGGGCAAATCTTCAAACAGCGGCTGAAACATGTGAAAGAACCCTGAAGAGAAAAGTCATCATTGTTCAAATGCCCATTGGAACAGAAGCTAATTTAAAGGGAATTGTGGATATTTTGTCAGGCAAGGCCTATCTGTATGATGAAAACGGCAAAGCCACCATCTCTGAAGTTCCTGATGATATGGCAGATGATGTGGAAGCTGCCCGTGCCTCGTTTGTGGAAAATATTGCGGAGCTGGATGACGAGCTTCTGGAAAAATATCTCGAAGGAGAAGAGCTCTCCGAGGCAGACCTTATCAAGACATTCAGAAAAGGAATTCTTTCCTGTGCCTTCTCTCCTGTATTGTGCGGATCCGCAACAAAACTGATAGGCATGGATCTTCTGTTTGATTTTATCAATAACGCCCTGCCCTCCCCTCTTGACCGTGGTGCGTGGACTGCCAAAGATAAAAATGGTGAAGAATTTCAAATTGAACCTGATCCTAACGCTCCATTCTATGGTTTTGTATTCAATACCATTGTTGATGCCTATGCTGGCAGGCTTTCAGTTTTCAGGGTGATTTCCGGAACTCTTGGCAAGGAAGGCACTTTTATCAACGTCAGAAAAGATGTCAAAGAGCGGTTTACCCAGCTTCTTGAAATCCTTGGCAAAGAGCAGAAACCTATTACAGAAGCACTTCCAGGTTCGATAGTCGCAGTTGCAAAACTTAAAGAGACATTTACCGGGGACACCATAAGCGGTGATAAATACATAACCTTTGATGCTCCAGACCCAATGCCTCCCGTAATCTCATTTGCAGTATCATCAAAAAACAAGGGGGAAGATGACAAGGTTCACGGAGCTTTAAGAAAGATCATGGAAGAGGATACAGGGCTTCAACTCAAAAGAGAAATTGAAACCAACGAGACTATCCTTTCTGGTCGTGGATTGGTTCATATTGAAACCACAATCGAAAAAATCAAACGAAAATTCAATGTTGACATGGAGATAAGCACTCCTAAAGTTCCCTACAGAGAGACTTTCAAGAAAAAGATCAGGGTACAAGGACGACATAAAAAACAGTCCGGAGGTCACGGTCAGTTTGGTGACTGCTGGATTGTTCTGGAACCAGGAGCCAAAGGCAGCGGTTTTGAATTTGTGGACAAGATTGTAGGTGGTTCTATTCCAAAAACCTATATTCCGGCAGTGGAAAAAGGTGTGGTAGAATCGTCTCAAAAAGGTATTCTGGCTGGATTTCCCTGTGTTGATTTCAGGGTAACTGTAGATGATGGAAGCTACCATTCAGTTGATTCGTCTGAAATGGCATTCAAGATGGCTGGATCAATTGCCTTCAAAAAAGCGGCAGAACAGGCGGGTGCCACCCTGCTTGAGCCGATAATGAAAATATCCATTGTTGTGCCTGAAGAGTTTACCGGTGATATAATGGGTGATCTCAACTCAAGGCGTGGCAGGATTATGGGTATGGATACAGAGGGAAACAAACAGGTTATCAATGCCAATGTACCTATGGCTGAAATATTGCGATATGCACCGGATCTTCGTTCAATGACAGGCGGTAGAGGTACATTTACCATGGATTTTGACCATTACGATGAGGTTCCAGGGGATATTGCTGCAAAAGTGATTGAAAAGATAAAGGCTGAGCGGGAAGAATAACTAAGCCGAACGAGAAGAATAACTAAGCTAAACGAGAAGAATAACTAAGCTAAACGAGAAGAATAACTAAGTTGAGCGGCAAATAACCAAAGAGATATTGAGTCTATTTAAAAACAAGCTCAATATCTCTATCTTAATGTATTTTATTTAACCTCGG
>JADGBP010000259.1 GCA_015231395.1 Desulfamplus sp.
GTTTTTTTTCCGCCAGCGTCTCCCAAGTTTTACCTTTAAAACTTAAGCATCTATTAAAAAAGAGAACAGATTTATATGAAATGAGAGATATCGGATATGATAATGTTGTAGATGTGCCCTTTATTTCAGGATCCTTCATTTTTGCAAGAACCTCTCTTATTAAAGAGCTGGGTGGTTTTGACGAGCGGTTTTTTATGTATTTTGAAGATGTGGATTTATGCAGAAGAGTTAGCCTTAAAGCACGCAATCTCTACTGTCCAGATGTAAGCGTCATCCACCGTTGGGAACGGGCATCTCATAAAAACTTGAAGTGGACACTTGTTTTTGCATTGAGTGGTTTGAAGTATTACAATAAATGGGGATTAAAGTTATTTTGAAGACAACAGCATTGGGGAAAAAAGCATTGGTGACAGGAGCAACAGGTAAAATTGGCCCGCTTCTGGTAAACGAGCTGCTAAGACAGAATTTCAGAGTACGGCTGCTGTTAAGACAAAGCCCCGCATCCCCTAATTTAATGTGGCATCCCGATGTTGAAATATCATGGGGAGATATCACAGATTATCCGGCTGTTCTTGATGCTGTCTCTGGTGTGAATTATGTGTTTCATCTTGCCGCTCTGCTTCACCTCAACACCCCTCCTGCATCAATTCATGCCCGATACTATGAAGTCAATGTTATTGGAACCCAGAATATCATTGATGCATCGTTCAGAGCAAATGTCAAAAGAGTTGTAATTTTTAGTACAATATCTGTTTATGGCAAAGGTACGTATAAAAATATTTTTTCTGAAACATCACCAGTAAATCCTTTGACGATTTATGCAAAAACAAAATTTCTTGCTGAAAAAAAAGTGTGGGAAAAAGTACATGAAAATATAGAGGCAAATATAGAGGCAAATATAGATGCAAATATAGAGGCAAACCTACAGGAAAAAGTACAAGAGAATCTACGGGAAAATCTACATAAAAAAGTGCCTGAGAGATCACATAAAAATAATATCAGTTCAAACTCTTCAACTTGTGTCACTATTTTGCGTCTTGCATCGGTATATGGAAGGCATATGACCGGCAATTATCTAAGATTGATTCAGGCAGTTCGTGCCGGTTTTTTCTGTATTCCCGTAAGAAATAAAGACTTGTCTTTTTATATTAACTGCTATTCTGGAAATCATAGATACCTTAGTAAATTGAATATTGCCAATAAAGTTGGATTAAATGGAGGAGCACTTAGAACACTTATTCATGAGGATGATGTGGTTTCAGCAGCGATTCTTGCAGCAACCCATCCAGAAGCTGCTGGGAAAACATATAATCTGACTGATGGGAATTTTCACTCTCTTGAGGAGGTGGTTCAAGCTATTGCAGACGCACTTTGTGTCAGGGTAAAAATATTGAAGATTCCCCAAAAACTGTTTAAAAAACTTTCAGATTTCATCCATATGTATAATCATAAAATAAAAAAAGCTCCTGGGAAAAATATTAAAAAAGAAGATTATATCGAAAAAATAGCCTTTGCCATTGATAAACTTATGGAGAATGTTGTTGTTGATGGTAGTAAAATCCAAACAGAACTTGGATTTAAACCGCGATATAATCTCAAAAATGGATGGAATCATGCTTTATGGCATAAAAAATAAACTTGCAATTGACTTTTTAATTGACACTTATTCTTTAATGAAGTTATATGATACCGTATTTTGATACGAGATTTTTTAAATATAACTTTTTTACATTTAAATATCTTTGCCGTAAAAACACATTTGCTTTTCATTATTTGAGGCGGTCGGATTCCGACCAGGAGCGTTTAATTATTTTTTTATTATAAAGGAGAAATTTTATGGTTATGAAAAAGGGTTTTTTTGTACTTCTTGCATTAATGGCTGTGTTTTTCTTTACATCTTCGCTTTCAGCATCTGACACGAAAATTGAAGATAATCCTAAAAAGATAAACGATGTAAAATCCAAATCAGAAACAGAGGTAAAACCAGAGATTGAATCTAAAGAAAAAAATGATGCAGATGCAAAATCAGATGTTGAATCTAAAGAAAAAACGGATGCTGTAAAGGTAAAAACTATCAATATCAATACTGCTACAGTTGATCAATTAAGTGAAGGTCTTATGAAAGTAGGTCTGAAATATGGGGCAGCAATTGTTAAATATCGTGAAGAAAACGGACCCTTTCAAACTCCTGAAGATATTAAAAAGGTTAAAGGAATAGGCGATAAAATTTTTGAAATGAACAAAAATGTGATTGTGGTAAAAGATTAATTATCTCTATTTTTAATGAAGCTCCCCGCCACAAGGGGCGGGGTATGAACCCAAGCTTCGCAATCAATTAACAATTTCAGACCATAAGCAATTTAACTGCAATTATTGCTGGATTGAAATTCCTATACAAGAAGATAGGCAGATTAACTGCACTAATGGATACTTGATAATTATCAAAGTTGTGTTATTATTGATAACCATAGCGTAGATAACCATATCGTCATCGGTATGGTTATTTTATTTATGGAGACTCATGACTTTTATCTATGAGTGTTCTGCCGTTAGCGTTGGCTGATTTTATATATTACATAACAGCGGTGATGAGATTTAAACAAACCTAAAAAACTAATAGGAGAGATGAATTTTGGACAGGTTGCGGATATATTCCCTCAGATCTTTTATAGTCATTATTATTTTTATGGCTCTTTTGATGATGGTTGTTAATGCAGGACTCTATTTGGTACTGAAGCAAATTCTACTTGGTATGACATCAAGTTCTGATATGCGACTCATTATACCAGGTTCCAATGTACAAATTTTAATACAAAGTCTTTCAGATGTTGTAAGATATCTGAATATTTTATCAGAACATTTTTTTGTCTGGGTTGTACCTGCAACTTCAATTTTATTTTTTATTTCAGCCATTTTACTGTGGTTTGTCATGAAAATTTCTGTATCTTCTATTTTCTCGTCAACTAAATCTGCCTTATCTGCAAAATCTCCTTTGAAGACAGCTATATCGTCATCTGATACTACTGAAAAAGAAAAAAAAGACCATACAAGTCAGAGAATTGAACAGGAGAGACAGCGTCGTCTTTTCCTCCATTTTCTTTCAGTGCTTCAGCGTGAAGGTCGAATTCTTGATTTTTTCAGTGAAGATTTAAGCCTTTACGATGATGAACAAATTGGTACAGCGGTCAGAAGTATTCAAGAAGATTGCAAAAAAACGGTTGAAAAGTATCTCGCACCTATTCCTGTGCTTAGCAAAGAAGAAGGCGAGACCGTTGATATTTTACCAGGGTTTGATCCTGATGCCATAAAACTTACTGGTAATGTGTCAGGTGTGCCGCCCTTTAAAGGCATTTTAAGGCATAGGGGCTGGAAGGCGAGTAAAAAAGAAATTCCCAGACTGTCCGATATTCTTGATTCATCAATTATTACGCCTGCTGAAGTGGAAATTGAATAGGAAATGTCAATCTTTAATTTCTTGAAATGGAACGATCTTTAATTTCTTGAAATGGAACGATCTTTAATCTCCTGAAACGGAACGATGGAGTATTGCAGTGAAAAATACCCGTTATATTGTAGGAATAGATCTTGGAACCACCAACAGTGTTGTTGCCTACTCAAATCCTGAAAACAATCAGAGTTCTGATGCCAATATTTCTGGTATCAGAATTTTTAAGATCCCCCAACTGACAGATTCAGGGGTTATTGATAAAAGAGATGTACTGCCCTCGTTTCTGTATATAAAGGATGGGCACGAGATATCTTCCGAATCGTTGAAATTACCATGGAGTGATACCAATACACATGCTTCTGAAGAATTGGGTTCTTCAGAAGAAATATTTGAATCTGAAAGAACCATTGCTGTAGGAGAATTTGCCAGAGATAGAGGTTCAGAGGTTCCTCACAAACTTATCTCTTCTTCAAAATCATGGCTCTGTAATCAGGTTGTTGACAGAGAGTCTAAAATTCTTCCTTGGGAAACAACAGAAAATATAAAAAAGATGTCTCCAGTCGAGGCGTCCTGTGCCATCTTGAGCCATATCAAAGATGCATGGAATTATGAAATTGCACAAGGAGACTCATCCCTTGAATTGCATAATCA
>JADGBP010000025.1:0-7115 GCA_015231395.1 Desulfamplus sp.
ATTACACCATCTCAAAAATTGCAGCAGCACCCATTCCACCGCCGATGCACATTGATACTACACCATATTTGCCTTTAACCTCTTTGAGGTTTGCAAGACATGTGGCAGTAAGTTTTGCACCGGTGCATCCCAATGGATGCCCAAGAGCAATTGCTCCGCCGTGAATATTGATCTTATGCATTGCTTTATCAATACCAAGCTCGCGGATAGAATAAAGAGCCTGAGACGCAAACGCCTCGTTGATTTCAAAAATATCAATATCTTCAATCTTAAGACCGGCTATTTCAAGAGCTTTTGGTATGGCGTAACGTGGACCTACACCCATCTCGTCAGATTTACAACCAACACTTGCATAGGCGATAACCTTTGCGATTGGTTTGAGTCCAAGCTCATCGCATTTAGCTTTTGATGCAATGATAGTCGCAGCAGCACCATCTGTGGTCTGAGACGAGTTACCGGCAGTAACGCTTCCATTAGCAGCAAAAACGGCACGCAACTTGCCAAGACCTTCAGCAGTGGTTTCACGGATACCGTCATCTAAGGAAACGATAAACTCCTCTCTCTTCTGAGTGCCATCAGCCTGCTGAACATATTTATATGCAGGTGTAGGAACTATCTCGGTAAACAGTCCAGCTTTTGCAGCTTTTGCAGCCTTAGCCTGAGAATCAGCAGCAAATTGATCCTGATCAGCTCTTGATACATTATACCGGTTAGCCACATTCTCTGCTGTGATGCCCATGGAAATATACATTGAAGGCTCAGAAATAGAATATTCAGGATGAGGTCTTGGGACATTTCCACCCATAGGAACAAATGTCATAGACTCGACACCAGCACCCATTGTAATCTCTGACCATCCCATCTGAACCCTTGCAGATGCAAGAGCAATCGCCTCAAGACCTGACGCACAAAAGCGGTTAACAGTAGCACCTGAAACACTGTCAGGAAACCCTGCCATTTTAGCGGCAATCCGTCCAATGTTGAGACCCTGTTCTGCTTCTGGAAAGGCACAGCCGCACATTACGTCCTCAATGTCACCGGCTTTCAAGCCTTCGGTTCTTTCAACCGCTGCTTTCATGATAAATGAAAGGAGTTCTTCGGGTCTGGTCTCTTTAAATTGACCCCTTTTCTGCTTGCAGCCAGGGGTTCTTACTGACTGTACAATATATGCATCTCTCATTTGAAATCCTCCTTAAATTAGTTTCTGAGCGGCTTGCCAGTTTTCAGCATGTGATCAATTCTTGCGACGGTCTTCTCTTCTTTTGCAAAGTCAACAAACGCATCTCTTTCCAGCTTCAAAATAGTCTCTTCAGAAACTTCGGTGTCTTTGTTAACATTGCCGCCACTTATGACATAGCCAATACGTGTCGCAAGAAATGCGTCATATTCACTCATGAATTTTCCTTGGAGCATGTTAAAAAGTTCGGCATTGATCATACCTTGACCCGCATTTCCTATCACTCTGATGTTTTTCTTCATTGGTGGGGCATAAGCATCATCAACCATCTTCAAAACTTCTTTTTTAGCTTCGCCGATTTGTGTATCACGGTTAAAGACAATGCGATCAGCAACACCAAGATAACCGTTTGAACGGGCTTGAGCCGCAGACATGGATACTTTTGCCATAGCCACGTTCATAAAAGCAGCTACAAACAGCTTGGCAAGATCAATCTCTTTTCCAACACCGCCTGGAATAGGCTCAATAAATCTTTTCCATATATTAAGACATCCACCACCTGCAGGAAGAAGTCCTACGCCAATTTCAACAAGTCCCATATAAAGTTCTGCATGTGCAACAATTCTGTCAGCACCAAGGCAGGTTTCGCAACCGCCGCCAAGGGTCATGCCGTAAGGAGCAGCAACTACCGGAAATGGAGAGTATTTGGCTTTCTGGATTCCAGCCTGTGCTCTTGCAAGGAACGCATCAATCTCTGAATAGTTTTTATCATGGCACATTTTGGATATTTGGGAAAGATCAGCACCAGCAGAGAACGCACCAGGCATTCCACCAGCTTGATTTCCAATAACAAGACCAACACCGTTTGCATCAACGTAATTGAGTGCCTGATCTATTGTGTCAATAATTTCAGCGTTAAGAGCGTTCATTTTGGTGTGAAATTCAAGACAGAATACACCATCTTCAATATCAATAAGGCTTGCAGATGCATTTCCAAGAACAAGTTTGTTATTGCCCCGTGCAGCAACAAGAGAAACAGCAGTTTTGCTCACTGGCACTGGTTTGTAGGAAGAAGATGCAAAATCATAGAAATATTTAACGCCGTTTTCAAGTTTGTAGAAAGATTTATTACCAGCTTTTAGCATTGCCATCACATTAGCAGGCACAGCAAGACCTTCTGCCTGCATTCTCTCTACAGCTTCTGAAACGCCATATGTATCCCATGTTTCAAAGGGACCCATTTCAAAGTTGTATCCCCATTTCATGGAGTTATCAATTTCAATAATAGTATCGGAAATCTCAGGGATCCTGCTTGCAGCATACTGGAAGCTGTTGGCTGCCATTTTCCATGCAAATTTAGCACCTTTGTCATCGCCGGTAAGCACACATTTCATTTTTTCAGACAGAGTTGCTTTTTTCTTTGCTTCATCAAGGCATGGAAAAGATACTTTAGTAAGTTCTTCATATTCAAGAGTAGCAGGGTTGATAACTTTTTTGATTTTTTTCCACTCAGGTGTCAGATCAGTTTTGTAGAAACCAGCTTTTGTTTTGTTACCAAGGAGTTTCTTCTCAACCATCTGTTTTACAAAATCAGGTACAACAAAAGCATTACGTTGTTCATCATTAGGACAAAGGTCGTAGGAGTTTTTTGCCACATGAGACATGGTGTCAAGACCTACAAGGTCAGAAGTCTTGAATATAGCAGTTTTTGGACGACCAAGAGCCGGACCGAAAAGAGCATCTACTTCAGGAATGGTAAGACCGTCTTCAAGCATGGCTACCATAGCGGCACCAATTCCTTGAATACCAATTCTGTTGCCCACAAAGTTGGGGGTATCTTTTGCCCAGACAATGCCTTTCCCAAGGTATTTTTCACCAAATGCTGCCACAAACTCAAGAACTTCAGGAAGGGTATCAGCACCAGGGATAAGCTCCAAAAGATGCATGTACCGGACAGGGTTGAAAAAATGTGTGCCCATGAAATGCTGTCTGAACTCAAGACTCAAACCTGCGGACATATCCTTTAAGGGAATACCGGAAGTGTTTGAACTTATAATAGAACCTGGTTTTCTTATCCCTTCAATGCGTTTGAAAAGGTTTTGTTTGATTTTCAGATTCTCAACCACAACCTCACAGATCCAGTCGCAATCTGCCAGTTTGTCAAAATCATCTTCAAGGTTTCCTATTTTTATTAGGGTTGCATCTTTTTTACTCATAAAAAGAGATGGGGCAGATGCAAGAGCTGCATCCATACCGGCCTTTACAATTCTGTTCCTTGCTGCTGGATCTTTTTTTTCCTCTTCCTTTAAATCAAAAGGAACTATATCCAAAAGCAGCACATTTACTCCAGCACCGGCAAGGAGGGCGGCGATACCACCACCCATTATTCCAGATCCGATTACCGCAGCCTTTCTGATCTTTCTACTCATGACGACCTCCTGTGTGTAGTTAATAATACCTTTCATTGACTGTGAATGAGTATTCATTGCTGATTAACAGAAGAGAGGGGAATATGTCAAGTTTTTTAAAAAATATTTTTTTTGTTATCTTTTTTAAAAATCTTTATTAATTTCAAAGTTTTAAATTAGAATTACAATTCTATAAGTATCTTTTAATTCAATATTGCTCTGTCCATAATTCAGATATTTTTAACCATTAATAAGATATTTGTAACTATTAATAATGAATTAATATTCATACCGACTTTTACAACATCTTAACCAGTCAGACCGCATTTTTTTGTGCTTAACATCACATTATTTGTGCTTGACATGACATTAAACGGTCTTATTTTTTTGTCAAAAATTTAGTCTTAATGTTTATTACAAAATTTTAAAGAATTATAACATATTGGACTTGGGAGAGACAATTGGCTATAAAAAACAAATCCATGAAACAAAATCCATTTCAAAACATACCCACTGGTAATTATAATGTGTCTGGTAATTATTGTGCACCAGAAAAGATGAGTACTGGATCAAAAAATATGAATACTGCATCAGAAAAATCGAATACAGAATCAGGAAATACTGGATCACAAGCAAATACTACACATCCGGAGGGTATTACAAATTCCGAGGGCATTGATACAAATTCCGAGGAAATTAATACAAATATGGGGATAACGGATATGCATGCGGAGACAATTAACAATATAAAACCATGTAATTCAGAGCAATCTCCTTGCACCGCAGAAAACAAAACTGTTGTGCCAGCCATTGAGGAACTTCAGGCATCTCTTGCAGCAGAAAGGGATCGGGTTCTAAGGCTTTCCGCAGAATTTGAAAACTACAAGAAGAGATCTTCACGGGAGATGGCAGATTTTAGAAAGTTTGCCAATGAAAGCATATTGAAGCAGCTTCTCACTGTAGTGGACAATTTAGAGCGTGCCATCTCATCTGCAACTCCCAATGATATGACGGGAGGACAGAATTCGGAGAAAGGTGAAAACAAACCGAACCATAACGGTCAGAAGGCTGAGCAGAGTGTGTCTCAAAACTGTATCGTTCAAGGTATTGAAATGACCTTCAAAGATCTTATAAAGCTCTTTGAAGCGTTTAGCGTCAAGGCGGTTCAGGCTCAGGGAAAACCTTTTGATCCAATGTTTCATCAGGCAGTGACTCATCAGGAATCTGATGAACATCCTGATAACACCGTGATTGCAGAATTTCAGAAGGGTTATCTTCTGCATGAACGACTGCTTAGACCCTCAATGGTTGTAGTTTCAAAATCCCCGTCAAAACAGGAGCCTGCGTAAAACAGTAATCAAAAATCAAATCAATAATGAATCATTAAGAATCATTAATTAAATATCTAAAAATCTAAAAATATATTTGGAGGAAAATAACATGGGCAAGATAATAGGCATTGATCTGGGTACTACAAACTCTTGTGTGGCTGTGATGGACGGAGGAGAACCAAAAGTAATAACAAATGCAGAAGGCGGGCGCACCACACCATCTGTTGTAGCACTCACTGAAGGTGGAGACAGACTGGTTGGTCAGACCGCAAAACGACAGGCCATCACAAACCCTGAAAATACAGTTTTCGGCGTAAAGAGACTTATTGGAAGAAAATACAGCTCAAAGGAGATTCAGTCAGATATAAGTGTTCTTCCATTCAAGATTGAAGCTGCTTCCAATGGAGATACCCGCATTAACCTTCGCGGAAAGCAACACAGTCCTTCTGAAATATCTTCATTCATTCTGGCAAATATCAAAAAAACAGCAGAGGACTATCTCGGAGAACCTGTGACAGCAGCTGTTATTACAGTTCCCGCCTATTTTAATGACAGTCAGCGTCAGGCAACCAAGGATGCCGGTAAAATCGCGGGTCTTGAAGTCAAAAGAATCATCAACGAGCCGACAGCCGCTTCCCTTGCCTATGGTCTGGATAAAAAAGGTGATGAAAAAATCGCTGTATTTGACCTTGGCGGAGGCACATTCGATGTCTCCATTCTTGAAATTGGAGACGGGGTATTTGAGGTAAAATCCACAAATGGAGATACTCATCTTGGAGGTGAGGATTTTGATTTAAGAATAATTGACTATATTGCCGACGAGTTCAGAAAAGATCAGGGGATTGATGTAAGAAAAGACAAAATGGCCCTTCAGCGACTCAAGGAAGCTGCTGAAAAAGCCAAAATGGAGCTTTCAACCGCTGTAGAGACAGATGTCAACCTTCCATTTATAACAGCAGACGCAAGCGGCCCCAAACATCTGAACGTCAAACTTACCAGAGCAAAACTTGAGTCACTTGTTGCTGACCTGCTGGATAATTTGACCAAGCCATGCCTGAATGCAATTAAAGATTCCGGGCTGAGTGTCAATGAAATCAACGAAGTGGTGCTGGTTGGTGGCATGACCCGTATGCCTGCTGTACAGCAACGGGTGGAAAAAATATTTGGCAAAAAACCCCACCGAGGAGTCAATCCTGACGAGGTTGTTGCCATGGGAGCAGCTATTCAGGCCGGTGTTCTCCAGGGTGATGTCAATGATGTACTTCTTCTTGATGTAACTCCGCTCTCTCTTGGTATTGAAACTCTTGGTGGCGTAATGACAAAGCTTATTGAGAAAAATACCACCATTCCAACCAAAAAGAGTCAGGTATTTTCAACCGCTGCGGATAACCAACCAGCAGTATCCATTCATGTTCTGCAGGGTGAAAGAGAGATGGCAGCAGGAAACAAAACCCTTGGACAATTTGAGCTGTCTGAAATTCCATCTGCACCACGCGGTATTCCCCAGATTGAAGTGACCTTTGACATTGACGCAAATGGTATTGTTCATGTTTCTGCCAAAGATAAAGCCACGGGAAAAGAGCAGTCAATCCGCATAACCGCAGCAAGCGGACTTTCCGATGAAGAGATAAAGAGAATGGTTCGTGACGCTGAACTCCATGCAGATGAAGACCGAAAGAAAAGAGAGCTTGTGGACACAAAAAATTCAGCAGAATCCCTGATCAATCAGAGTGAAAAGACGCTCAAAGAGCACGGTGACAAGGTTGACGATGCCACAAAAAACAAGATTCAAGATGCTCTTGCAGAACTCAAGCGTGCCAAAGATGGTGATGATACTGAGGCGATCAAACAAAAAATTGAGGCTTTAACTCAGGTATCACACAAACTTGCAGAAGCAATGTATCAGCAGGCTGCCCAAGATACTGGAGATCATAATACTGGTGGTGGTCCTGCAGGCGGACAATCTGGCAGTGCCCATAAAGAAGACGATGTTGTTGATGCTGATTTTGAAGAGGTCAGTAAAAAATAAAAACAGAGACTCGTTTAGAGTCTATAAAAATTCGTTTAGAGCATTTTTAAAATTTTACATGTTCTAAACCGGAATCTTAAAGAATCTTAAACGAGAATTATCTTGAAATAAAACTTTTTTGAAATATAATCCCGCTGTGTTCTATACTGCACAGCGGGATTTTTTTTTAA
>JADGBP010000025.1:7212-9710 GCA_015231395.1 Desulfamplus sp.
AAATATAAAGAGGAACAAACGGTTACCAAAATATGATTATAACAGAAATTTTAGCCAGAAACAGTCGGACTTATAAAGATGAAGTTGCCTTGATTGAACGCTCTCCTGGAGAACATTCAGGACGAAATTCAAGGCGTGAAATCACATGGAATCAGTTTTATATGTCTGCGAACAAATTTTCTAACGCCCTTACCGTCGCAGGAATCAGAAAAGGAGACCGTGTAGTACAGTTGATGACCAACTGTTTAGAGTGGTTGCCCATCTATTTTGGTATTTTAAATACCGGAGCGTGGGTTGTTCCTTTAAACTTCAGGTTTGAATCAGACAAAATATTACTGTGTACCGAGGTTGCAGAGGCAAAGGTTTTTATATTTGGAGAGGAATTTATTGAACGATTGTCAGGTATCAGATCTATTCTTGATGATATGGTTGATAAATGGATTTTTACAGGCAATCCTCAATTCTGTCCAGATTACGCTATTCCATATGAAGTTTTCATTGAAGAACATTCAGGAGAATTGCAGACGAATGTTAAACTCAATATTGAAGATGATGCCGCTCTCTATTTTACTTCGGGAACCACAGGCACACCAAAGGCTGTTCTTTTAACCCACCGCAATCTTGAACATGCCTGTTATGTGGAAAACAACCACCACAGGCAAACGCATGATGATGTATTCCTCTGTATCCCTCCTCTTTATCATACAGGTGCAAAAATGCACTGGATGGGCAGTTTTATTGTGGGCGGAAAAGCCGTTATCCTCAAAGGTGTAAAACCGGAATGGATACTGGAGGCTGTTTCTGAGGAAAAAGTAACCATTGTCTGGCTGCTTGTCCCTTGGGCACATGATATTCTTATTGCCATAGAAAACAGCAAAGTTGTTCTTGCAAATTATCATCTTGAACAGTGGAGACTTCTGCATATTGGTGCACAGCCTGTACCCCCAAGCCTTATCCGTGAGTGGAAACAATATTTTCCAAACCATGATTATGACACCAACTATGGACTGACAGAATCTACAGGTCCCGGTTGTGTTCATTTAGGAATTGAAAATAGCCATAAAGTCGGTGCAATCGGATTGCCGGGTTTTGACTGGGAGTGCGGAATCGTCGATGGAGAAGGAAACAGCCTTCCGCCAGGAGAAAGTGGAGAGTTGATAGTAAGAGGTCCAGGCATGATGAAAGCGTACTACAAGAATCCAGAAGCCACACACAAAACCTTAATCAATGGCTGGCTTTACACCGGTGATATTGCACGGTATGACAGGGAAGGCTTTATCTGGCTGGTTGATAGAAAAAAAGATGTGATCATATGTGGCGGAGAGAATATTTTTCCGGTAGAAATTGAACATTTTTTCATGCAGTACCCCAAGATACAGGACATTGCAGTAATTGGTTTGCCAGATGATCGCCTTGGAGAGATTCCCGCTGGCATTATATGTGCAAAGCCCGGCATTACATTGACAAAAATGGAGATAAACGAATTTGGCTACGGACTCCCGCGATACAAACGTTTAAGAAAAATTATTTTTGCAGATGTACCGAGAAATGCCACCGGTAAAATCGAAAAACCAAAACTTCGGAGACTCTATGCAAAAGACAGCAGGAAAGATATTGATAAGTTGCTTAAATAACCGATATTGTTGATAGTTATTAGTTGATTAAATCACCGATATTATTGACATTTATTAACACATTTTTGGAGTATAAAAATGAAAATGAGAACTTACATAAACATTACTAAAGTAAAGAAAATGAACATTATGAAAAATGAAAAAATGAGATTTTTCGTCTCTTTTTTACCCACGGGATTTATTGGCATTACGATTTTTATGGTTGTACTTTTGATAAATATAACCAATTTTAATATGACCAGTTTTAATCTTAATATGTCCAGTCTTAATGCCGCGGAAAGCATAGATGCCGAAAAAGAGAAAGTGATCACCGGTATTGAGAATCGTTATGCAGGCAAGGATTTTACCGCCTCTTATGAGCAGACATCCATCCTAAAAGCACTTGAAGTTACCGAGACTGCTTCTGGCAGAGCTTTTTTCAGTCATCCCGGTAAAATGAGATGGGAATACAACAAACCTGAGGTTCATAAAATTATCAGCGATGGTGTAAATCTCTGGATTTACAAGCCTGATGAGAAACAGGTTACCAAAGGTAGTGCTGCACAATTTTTCAAAGAAGGGGCTGGCGGTGCATTTTTATCTGATATTTCAACTATAAGGAAAAACTATACAATCACGGTAAACAGTGCTGATACCTCTTTGATTGAGATGACCATGATTCCCAAAAAGAAAAATCAGGATATTTCGTCTATAACCATTACAGTTGCAAAAGATAACTACAACATAAAACGTGTAGTCACATTCAATGCTTACGGAGATGCAACAGAACTTCTTTTCAGCAATATCAATTTCACAGATCTTGAAGAGTCTCTTTTTGAGTTCTCCATTCCTGATGGGGTGGATATTATTTATATGGATTAATTC
>JADGBP010000025.1:9807-12715 GCA_015231395.1 Desulfamplus sp.
TGAGCATATCCCTTATATCCTGAATTGTTTGAAGGGCAACATCTTCATCAACTTTACTTATGGCAAAACCAGCATGAACAATTACATAATCTCCGGATTTCACATTATCAAGCAGCATAAGACTTGCATCTCTTCTCACGCCGTCAACATCAACCGTGGCCATGTTGTTATTAATAGCAATAATTTTTGATGGTACAGCAAGGCACATACGTTTTTACTCCTTAAAAAGATCATGACCGTTAAATTTATATTATCAGGAGACGTGGTATTTTATGAACAAAATAGTTGTAACAATCCTTGGCAAAGACCGTCCGGGCATTATTGCATCTGTCTCAAAGAGCCTTTATCAGATGGATTGCAATCTTCAGAATGTCAACCAGATGATTCTTCAGAATCAATTTGCTGGTTTTTTCATTATTGATCATCCGACTCACCTTACTCTTGAGGTAATTCGGCAACAGCTTGAAAAGGATCTTGCCGACCAGAAACTGCACATTCATGCCGATATAGCAGAAACCAAAGGCAATGACAATCATGAAACAGACGAGGAGATATTTCTCATAACTACAATTGGCCCTGACCAGAAGGGGCTGGTATCACGCTTTACGGAAATTATAGCTTCCTACAATGTTAATGTGACCAAGCTGACCGCAATTTTCAAGGGCGGTGATGAACCAACAGCCAATATTATGTCCTATCAAGTGGCTATAACTCCTGATACTAATCAGGCTGGACTATTTAAAAGCCTGAGACAAAAGGCTTTGGAACTGGGGCTTGATATCAGCATTCAGCATAAAAACATATTTGAAACAATTAATAAAATATGAATTACAAAATATAACCAACTGGGAAATATAACATGTTTAATGCACAGGAAATCATCTCAACCATAGAGATGGTCAAAAATGAACACCTTGATGTACGTGCTGTCACCCTTGGTATCAGTCTTTTTGACTGCATCAGCCATGATCTATCTGTTTTTAAAAAAAATATACGCTCTAAAATAATCAGAAACGCTTCAAATCTTGTCGGCATGTGCGATGAGGTGGGTGAAAAATATGGCATTGCCGTGGTTAACAAACGCATCTCCATAAGTCCCATTGCTCTTGTTGGTGCTCCTTTTTCAGCTTCTCAGATGGTAGAGATTGCCCACACTCTAAATGATGTTGCAAGAGAGGTGAACATAGACTTTTTAGGTGGATTTTCCGCTCTTGTGGAAAAAGGGATTGCTCCGGGAGACAGGGCACTTATTGATGCACTGCCTGAAGCTCTTGCCCAGACCCAGCGTATTTGTGCATCGGTCAATGTAGCAAGCACCCGTTCTGGTATCAACATGGATGCTGTACTTGACATATCACGAGCCATTAAAAAAGCAGCAGCACTCTCTGCAGCAGATGACGGGCTTGCCTGTGCCAAACTATGTGTGTTTGCCAATATTCCTCAGGATATGCCATTCATGGCAGGGGCATATCTTGGAGTAGGAGAGGCTGACGCTGTTATAAATGTTGGAGTAAGCGGGCCTGGGGTTGTGAAAAAAGCCATTGAAAGAGCTCTTGAAAACTCTCCTGAACTTGATCTTGGACAGATTGCAGAAATTATAAAAAATACAGCATGTAAAGTTACAAGAGTTGGTGAACTGATTGGCAGAGAAGTGGCAAAGAACCTGAAAATAAGGTTTGGGGTTGTGGATCTTTCTCTTGCACCCACTCCCACTGTCGGGGACAGTATTGGAGAGATTTTTCAGGCATTGGGATTAACCAGCATTGGTGTACCGGGTTCAACAGCAGCCTTAGCCATGCTCAATGATGCTGTCAAAAAAGGTGGGGCTTTTGCAAGTTCTCATGTAGGTGGATTGAGCGGAGCCTTTATTCCGGTGAGCGAAGATCTCAACATTGCAGAGGCGGTCGCCAAGGGATATCTTACAATTGAAAAACTCGAAGCCATGACCTGTGTCTGTTCTGTGGGGCTTGATATGGTTCCGGTGCCAGGTGACATCTCAGAAGAGACTCTGGCCGGCATTATTGCCGATGAGATGGCAATTGGAATGATAAACAACAAGACAACAGCTACGAGGATCATTCCTGTTCCCGGAAAAAAAGCCGGAGACAAGGTCTATTTTGGAGGGCTTCTTGGGGAAGCAACTATCATGAATGTGAATCATGCCACCAATAAAGACAGCTTTGTTACACGCGGCGGAAGGATTCCCGCACCAATTCACAGCTTAAAGAACTGATTTGTAATATAGTTTTTCAGATAATTAAATTGGCAAGAACACTGTAGGGGCAACCCTTTGTGGTTGCCCTTCAAAATTGAGAATATCAAAATATTTTTCTGGAAGTCTATATATACTTGAGTTTTCGAAAAATAGTTCTTTTATAAAACAATATTTTGGCATATTTTTTGCTTAAGCTGCAAAATTCAATGCTATTTCATCTGGATTATCAATCTCAATCAGTTGTTTATGTTCCTTTCGCTTTTTTTCTATACACGCTTTTTCAACTTTCAACCATTTTTGTACAAACGTTTCGTCTTTTTCCAATCGATCCAATAGAGCTTCCAGATTACTGTATTGAGCTTGACGGACTATTGAAGGAATCGTTAATGACTCCTTTGTCAATTTTCCAGCAGTGCGTTGCTTGTAATTCTCAAGATGGAGGAGGAAGTCAATCCAGGACACCAGACATAACGATAGTGTTACGGCTTGTTCACTCCTGATAGTGGCTCCCTCCATATCTGATAATTGCTTTGCATTCCTGAAAAATTCTTCAATAACCCACCTGTAACTATAGTTTTCCAGAAAAATAAATTGGCATCTTTTGAAAGATGATTTATTGTGTGTTTTCAGGTAATAACGAATTCATAATAACCAGCCACCAAGGAGAGTATAATGCTTGATTTTAGATTAGAT
>JADGBP010000260.1 GCA_015231395.1 Desulfamplus sp.
TTAAATTTAACAGCGTCTCTGCTGCGGCTGTTGGTGACATCATCTGCCGCTCGACTTTTATCGCAATTTCGGGCAGAAGCTTTGTAATCTGTTCATTTTCCTTGAACCGCAGTCTCAAACCCTCATCAATCAGATGCCACAACCACTCTAATGACTGTTTTTTTCGTCTCTGATCAAACTCTCCGGTTGCTATCATTTTTTGACGATGTGAAAGAACTGTTTCCCACACATTATCTGTACCATTCGGGAGAACGGAACTGCATGTAAGCACCGGAGGTCGCCATGTTGGAGATTCAGGAGTAATCATATGCATGGCTACCGCGTATTCATGTTGTGCCTGTATAGCCCGCTGAAGATTTTCTCCATCTGCCTTGTTAACAACAATTGCGTCAGCAACCTCAAGAATTCCCTTTTTGATCCCCTGAAGCTCATCTCCCGCACCGGCTATCATGAGAGCGAGAAAAAAATCGACCATTGTGGCAACAGTGATTTCCGACTGCCCTACCCCTACAGTCTCGACCATGATGATATCAAAACCAGCAGCTTCACACACAAGCATTATTTCACGCGTTCTGGCAGCTACGCCTCCCAACGTCTCCCCTGATGGAGATGGTCTGATAAACGTATTGGGATGACAGGCGAGTTTTTCCATTCGGGTTTTATCTCCAAGAATACTGCCCCCGCTTCTTCTACTGGAAGGATCTACGGCAAGAACCGCTACTTTATGCCCTTTGTCGGCAAGGGTGAGCCCAAGATTCTCAACAAAGGTGCTTTTGCCAACCCCCGGAACTCCTGTGATTCCAACACGAATTGAATTGCCCGTGTGTGGAATAAGTGCGTCCATCACTCGGGCTGCCATCTCCCTGTGCACGGGAAGCAGACTTTCCACCAGTGTGATAGTTTTGGCAAGGATTCTGCGGTTTCCCTGAAGAACTCCCTGGATATAGTAATCATATGAATATGACATTAGACTGCAATCGGCTGTGCTGCAAGTAATGCGTGTTCAACTTCTAACGGTAATTCGACAACTATGAAATGATCATTGTGGTAAAGGTAGTCTTCTCCACTTTCATCGATAATTCTTATCAGATCATCTTTGGCAGCTTTATCATCAGGAATCATCTCATAAATCTTTCTCAAAATTAGCGATGCTTCATAATCTGAGTTATCAATACAAATGGCAAAATTATTTTTATAATCAATCATTGTTTTCACCCTATGTAGTCTTTGATTTTAATATCTTTACGCCCAATACCATGAGATTCATACCAGTGCAACTCAACAAGTCTAATACTGCCATTAGGAAGTCTGACATGAGCTTTGCCTTTAAGTTTTCTCCATCGTCCAGAACCATAATTTTTTTCAAGATAGGACAGATTCCTGATGGTGGTGCCGATTGCAATTACTTCAATTTCTTCAATCGGACTGACTATTTCAAACTTCATGTTTTGTCTGCCCTTTGGCTGTCACCCTGTTTTTGTTGCTTCAGAGTATCCTGTTGATTCAGAGCAATCCCGATTCATCCACCAATGATATTCAAGGTTCGGTTTGCAGACTCCGTTACAACAGTGCCGGGTCCAAATATCTCGGAGGCTCCTGCCTGCCTCAAAAAATCGTAGTCTCCCGGAGGAATTATACCACCCACAACAACCTTGATATCATCATCACCTTGATCTTTAAGTGCCTTGACCAATGCCGGCACCAATGTTTTATGACCTGCTGCAAGGCTTGATACTCCAACCACATGGACATCATTTTCCACAGCCATTCGGGCAGCCTCTTCCGGAGTCTGGAACATTGGGCTGATATCAACATCAAAGCCAAAATCAGCATAGGCGGTGGCAATAACCTTGACTCCTCTGTCATGGCCATCTTGACCCATCTTGGTCAAAAGAATTCTGGGTCTTCTGCCGGTTTTCTTCTGGAAATCTGCGGTACGCTTTCTCAGAGACGCGAGTATTTCGGAATCTCCAAATTCTGAGGCATATACTCCAGAGATACACTGGGTAGTTGCGACAAACCTGCCAAATACCTTTTCCATAGCGTCTGAAATTTCTCCTACTGTAGCCCTTGCACGGACAGCGACAATAGTGGCCGCGAGAAGGTTGTCCCCATTTGCCGCTGCCTTTGTCACATTTTCGAGAGCAATGGCAGTCGCCCCACTATCCCTTTTTGCCTTGATCTCCTTGAGTCTTTGAATCTGCTCTTCTCTCACCTCATCTGATATCTCAAGAACTTCAAGAGGCGGATCGTCATCAAGAGTATATTTATTCACACCGACAATGACATCAATACCCTGATCAATTCGTGCCTGACGTCTGGCTGCGACCTCTTCAATACGCATTTTTGGCATACCGGTTTCAATGGCTTTTGCCATGCCGCCCAGATCCTCAACTTCCTTGAGTATCTTACGGACTTCATTAACGATATTCTGGGTAAGGGATTCCACATAATATGAACCTGCCAAAGGATCAACTACAGAGCAGACCCCTGACTCTTCTTGAACAATGATTTGGGTGTTTCTTGCAATTCGAGCGGAAGTCTCGGTAGGAAGACCGACTGCCTCGTCAAAAGAGTTGGTGTGCAGCGATTGTGTGCCTCCAAGCACTGCTGACATGCACTCCAGGGTGGTTCTGATAATGTTGTTATAAGGATCCTGCTGGGTAAGGCTCCAGCCGGAAGTCTGGCAGTGAGTTCTGAGTATTTTAGATTTTACGTTTTTGGGGTTGAACCGTGACATCTGTTCTGCCCACAGAAAACGGGCAGCCCGAAGCATTGCGATATCCATGAAAAAATTCATGCCAATGCCAAAGAAAAAGGATAGACGGGGTGCAAACGAATCCACATCAAGACCTGCGGCAATTGCAGCCTTAACATACTCAACTCCGTCAGCAATTGTAAACGCAGTCTGGAGAACAGAATCTGCCCCTGCTTCCATCATGTGGTAACCGCTGATACTTACGGTGTTGAATTTGGGCATATGCTCAGAACAGTAGCCAATAATATCAGCCACAATTCTCATTGATGGAGTTGGGGGATAGATATATGTATTTCTGGTAAGATACTCTTTTAAAATATCATTTTGGATTGTGCCTGTAAGTTGCTCTTGCTTTACACCTTGTTCTTCTGCTGCGACAATATATCCAGCAAGAATGGGAAGAACAGCACCGTTCATAGTCATGGATACAGACATCTTATCAAGCGGAATCTGGTTAAACAAAATCTTCATATCTTCGACTGAATCAACAGCAACGCCAGCTTTTCCCACATCGCCAAATACTCTGGGGTGATCAGAATCATATCCTCTGTGCGTTGCAAGATCAAAGGCAACTGAAAGACCTTTTTGACCCGCGGCAAGGTTTTTGCGATAAAAGGCATTAGAATCCCGTGCTGTTGAAAATCCTGCATATTGCCGAATCGTCCATGGCTGTCCGGTGTACATGGTGGCTCTTGGTCCCCGGACAAAGGGCTCACATCCGGGCAGAGAATCCTTGAATTCAACAGATTCAAGATCCTCAGCCGTATAGATGGGCTTAATTTTTATCCCCTCAGGAGTATCTTTATACAATGATTCAAGAGAAACTCCTCTGAGCTCCTTTTCCGCCATCTTTTTCCAGATATTTAAATCAGACTTTTGTGACATAAAAAATCTCCCATTGTTTACGATCTCGGATTATTAAACGTTCGTAATTGATTATTGACTGTTCTTGTCTGGCAAATCATCAATCACGCTGGCAAAGTTCCACAGGAATGCCTAAATTAGGTTCAATCCCGCTGACAAAGCTCAACAAGAATGCCTGACGTTGACTTTGGATGAAGAAAGGCGATTTTTGCACCCCCCGCACCAATTCTTGGTGTTTCGTCAATTAGTTTAATTCCCTTATCCTTTAACTCCTGCAATGCCTCTTCGATATTTTCAACCCTGAATGCAATATGCTGAATACCCTCGCCTTTTTTCTCAATATATTTTGCAACAGGTCCATCAGGAGATGTGGATTCAAGAAGCTCAACTTCGCTCTCTCCTACAGGAAAAAAAGCAGTTGTAACCTTCTGGGTCTCTACAGTTTCCGTTCCTGCAAATGAAAGCCCCAAGA
>JADGBP010000261.1 GCA_015231395.1 Desulfamplus sp.
AATATAAACTTTGATCTGCTTGCCGGTCAGAGGCTCATGGTTGGATTTGAAGGAACAGAATTGAACAGTGAGCTTAAAGCACTCATAAGCGATCTGAAAGTGGGGGGGATTATCCTTTTTGCCTTAAACATAAAATCAGCAGCACAGGTAAAAAGTTTATGCGTTTCTGCTCAGGAATACGCTAAATCTTTAAATCTACCGCCCCTATTCATCGCAGTGGATCAGGAGGGCGGGGAAGTTGCAAGGCTTAAAAAGCCTGATTTCACAGAATTTTCAGGTGCCCCTCACATAAAAGATATAGTTGATGCCGAAAAATTTGCAATTATCACGGCAAATGAACTCAAAGCCGTTCATATCAACATGGATATGGCTCCGGTCATGGATATGATGCCTGAAGCCAAACAAGTTACAGAACAATTCAAAAGCATCATGTCCAATCGCGTATTTCCAGGCTCGCCTGAAAATGTAGGAAAACTTGGATCTCATGTTATAGATACCCTTCAGCAACAAAGAATAATGGCTGTTGCCAAACATTTTCCTGGAATCGGAAGAACTACAAAAGACTCCCACCTTGAACTTCCGCTTTTGGATACAGATAAAAACCTGATGGAAAGGTCTGATTTTATTCCATTCAGAGCGGCTATAAAAGCCAATGTCGCAGGGATAATGCTTTCACATATTCTCTACTCAAAAATGGATAAGGAATGGCCTGCCAGTCTCTCTTACAATATTGCAAAACGATTGCTGCGGGATGAGATGGGATATAATGGGATTGTAATGACAGACGATTTGGATATGAAAGCAATCAGGTGCGATATCAGAACAAGTATAAGGCAGATTCTAAAAGCTGAAGTTGATATTGCTTTGATCTGCCATAAAGGGCCTGACATTGAAACCGCTTTTCAAGAGATTAAAAATTTGATTTTAACTGACGAGAGACTTTACAGGAAGGGTATTGAATCATCGCAACGGATCGAGTCACTTAAAAAGACATATTTGAAAAAGACGTATTTAGAGCTTGTCGAATGAAGCTCCCCGCCGGAAACGGCGGGGTATTTTTAAAACATTACAATGCCCCAAGGGGCGGGGTATTAACCCGAAGCATTACAAAACCTCAAGGGGCGGGGTATTAACCCGAAGCATTACAAAACCTCAAGGGGCGGGGTATTAACCCGAAGCATTACAAAACCTCAAGGGGCGGGGTATTAACCCGAGCTTTGCAATCAATTTCTTGCTATAATCTCATCCGCCATAGTTTTGTACATAGACTTCTCATATCCGGAAGAGAGCTTTTTAAGAAAATCAATTCCCTTCTGATTCTCTCCATTTGCAATAGAAACCATTCCAAGGTTAAACAAAGCATCATCTTTCATCAATTCAGTATTGCTTTCTGCAATTGATTTGAAATATTTTTCAGCCTCTTGATATTTTTTTAGTTCCTGGCATGTATGACCCATGGACGACATCAAAATATTTTGCATTACTGGATCATTTTTAAAATCATCCAGTGCAGATAAATAGTGTTTAGATGCCATCTCATACTCACCTGCTTCGTAACATATTTCGGCAAATCTTACTCTTCCAATTTTTCCGGATGAGGTGTTTGGATATTCATTAAGCAATGAACCAAACTGGTCTTTTACAGAAGCATATCCTTCTTTGGGTTTCTGTGTGCCGTACGTTTTAAGAGCATCGTTAAGCATGACAGATGCCTTGATTTCAGCAGCATGTATTGTGTAAACTGTTATGGAGACAATACAGATAATTGAAGCAATGATGCATCCTCCCCACAGGAGCTGTTTTTTCAATTTCTTTGCAGTTTCAAGAGATTTATACATTGACTCAATAAAGGGATCAGGTTGTTCCAGCTCTTTTTTACGTGCATTTGATACTCTATCCGCCATTTTATCCTCTAAAAATTATCCTATAAAAATTAATCATATAAACATTAATGACCGGAATTCAGTCACACCAAAATCACTAAACAAAACTCACTAAAATACCAAATTCACTAAACTCTACAAAACACCAAATTCACCAAATTACCAGAGGAGGGATTTGAAAATCCATCCGGTCTCGCCGTCTGCATGTTGAATTTTTATCCAGTCGTCTTTTTTCTCAAGTACCTTGAATGGTACTCCCCGTTCTACCGTAAAAGCAAGGGATTGGTCTGTTCCAGGCCCTTTTCTGACATTACATTTATCCTTAATAGTTATAACTGATGCTGTATTATCAACAAGACTACCGTGTATCCATGCAATATCATTTTCAAAATCCTTGAATTTGACCCACCCGTCTTTTTTTTCTACCACAATAACGGGATAATACATTTCAATCTGCCACAGCACTTCACCATCAATTTTAGGAGAGGAACGGACATTGGCAAGCTTTGCTTTAACAGATAGCCGCTCTTCGCACAGGGCGTTATCCGGAAGAAAAAACATAACGGAAAATAATAGTGTCATCACCTGAATCATAAAAAAAATATCTGCCAGCCGGTATCTGTTATTATTCTCTAATTTTTTTACATTCACCCAGCTCATGCTCTAATCTAACCTCCTTTTTTGTTGCTTGCATTTTAAATTTTTTATATTTCCCAACACTTGTCAAAATTGATTTTGATCTGAAATATACCAGAAAAAAAACATATAACGCAATAACCTATTACAGGAGGATTAATATGTCAACAGAAGTAAGAATATGATATTTATCTTGATGTTATGAAGGGTTGATATCACAATGTAGGATAAAATATTGACAATTTTACCATCATGGCATAATTATTTTTTAATATGGATAGTTCATTGCAAACAAAATTCATTATTCAATCATAATGACCGATTTTTTTACCACTCCCAAATTATGAAAATCACAATGTTTTTTTATTATTCAGGAATTTAAATCTTGCAATAATTGCAGCGAAGCTGCTTATGTTCTGATAAACCATATGATCGAAATTAGGTCACTCCGAAGTATTAGAACCCAAATATATTTTTACGATAAAATGTGTTTTTACGATAAAGCAAACTAAAGTTATGGATAGTATTGAGTTCAAAAAAACAAGGGCTGCATTTGGTAAAACTCAAAAACAGATGGCACAAATTCTTGGCACATCCATTAAAGCGATACACAGCTACGAACAAGGATGGCGAAAAATTCCCCATCATGTAGAAAGACAGCTTCTTTTTATTCTTGCAAAACTAAACCGCAAAGGGAGCTCTCCGGCAACAAACTGCTGGGATGTAAATCAATGTCCTGATGATATTCGTATTAAATGCCCTGCTTGGGAGTTCTATTCAGGAGATATGTGCTGGTTTATCAATGGCACGATCTGCAGCGGCAAAGTTCACAAAAACTGGAAGGAAAAAATAGAAACATGCAGATGTTGCACAGTATTTCATCAATTTTTTAATATTGAAAAACAGAACTGTCTTGACGATGAGGATTAGCATTCGTTATAGAATCAAAAAGGAGCGTAATTTTGAGCAATCTTGATATGAGCATTATGAATAGCGGAGTAAATTCATGCAAAACTGATCAGGATCTTATTTCAGAACACAGAAAAAAACTTCCTGGAGTAATTGATTCAATTCTGGAGCATATTGATGATAAAAACTGCTTTGCCCACATTGGAGATCAGCCAATACATTTTAGTACTTCAGTTCAAGAGATGATTGAGAAGTTCCGTGAGATTATTTTTCCGGGTTACTTTTCCAAGGAAAAATTGGATGGTGCCAACCTGAAATACAGCATTGGACAGACGATCTCCCAACTTCATGACATTTTGGCGGAACAGATAACCCATGTGCTTCGCCACGATTGTCTGAGGTATGGGCAAGCATGTACTGAATGTGAAGCCAACGGGTACAGAGTATCACTAAAAACTGTTCAGTCTATCCCTTGGCTTAGAAATATTCTATCAGAAGATGTCCGTGCCGCTTACGAAGGTGATCCGGCAGCCAAAAGTCATGATGAGGTTATTTTCAGCTATCCTGGTCTTTATGCCATTACAGTTTATCGGATAGCCCATATTCTACATGAGTTGAAAGTGCCTCAATTACCCAGGATAATGTCAGAACATGCCCACAGCA
>JADGBP010000262.1 GCA_015231395.1 Desulfamplus sp.
TATATTTATTATAGATTACTGATATATCACGCATATTTTAATTGTCTCCGGCTTTTTAAAAGCCTTGGAATTTTTTTTAGTTACCTAACTTTCTGTTATTTTTTTAGTTACCTAACTTTCTGTTATTTTTTTAGTTACCTAACTTTCTGTTATTGTTTTCAGCTACCTAATCTTTATGCTCCTGTTCTCAGTCCACACCTGTGTTTTTCTTTTTTAGCTAATATTTCTTCTGATTTCTCTCAACTTCATGTTGAAGAGTTTCTATGCTTTCACGCATCTCGTTTTCCATATTTTTTACCTTTTTTGTCTGAGACTTTGTCTGGGCAACCTTTGCATCTATCAATGCCTCATCTGCCAAACGTTGTGCTGAATTATAATCCTCTTTTTTAACGGTCTCTTTTGCCTTTTGCAGTTTTTCCTCTGCAATTCTAACATCCAAAGGTGCATTTATGGTGGCATTGCTCTCTTTTGCAACCTTTATCGCCATCTCTGCTTCAGAGATGTTTTTCAAAGGAGGAACTCCTTTTGATGCACAACCTACAAGAGCCGTTGCAGCAAGAGACAACACAATTGCCATTCCACAATTCAAGATAAAACATTTTGTTCTCATAGATTTTTTCCTTTTAAAATAATGATTTTTGAACGTATCGTTCCTTGGGTGGATTTTTTATAATATTATCGTGAAAACACATTC
Source organism: Desulfamplus sp. (assembly GCA_015231395.1). Classification (GTDB taxonomy): domain Bacteria; phylum Desulfobacterota; class Desulfobacteria; order Desulfobacterales; family Desulfobacteraceae; genus Desulfamplus. The sequence continues at coordinate 695 of JADGBP010000262.1, forward strand.
TGATTTTCATATTCAGGGGTGTACGAAACCTGTCCATGAGCGTTTAACTTCAAAACACATTTGCTTTTCATGGACGGGGGGTAGCAGAAAAATTTTTCGGGTTATTTTGTTCTTTGGAGTAACCAAACACAAAATCCGTTATAACCAGAATTATGTATTCTCTTGGTTATAACGGATTTTGTGTTTGCTCTCACATATCTTAAATGCAACAAAAATAAGCATATGGTGATAATAGTTATTGTTATGCTAAGTCCTAAAATATGAGAATTGGAGCCACTTTTGTCATTTAAAGCTCTAATAAAAATCATAGCAGAAAACTTTTTCGGGCTATTTTTTCTTTGGAGTAACCAGACACAAAATCCGTTAGAACCAGACGCTCATGGTAGGAATTCTACAAATTTGGAGCATTAAAAACCAGAATGTGTTTTCACGATAAAAATTTCTGTTGCAATCAGTGAAGTATTAAACCCAAACTTTATAATAAAAAACCGGCTAGCTGGCAGAATATTAAAATATTACATGACAGGGATCGATCCACGACACAGATGATATCACTTATCGCTGCTTCCTTCCGGACCTGACGAGGTTCATGACCTTCTATTACGCGGCGACCGGTCAGAATATTAATGATATTCATGCACAGCACAGCCGGAATGTATTCATATACTTTAACCGTACTTGCTTTTCAAGAAAAATTTTCCACTTGTGCCATTGTATTTGATGTTTACTCAAAAATGACATTAACAAGAAGGAGTTTATATCTTATATCTGGGGTCTCGGATAAAGCCCACTTCTCTCCACAATCTCAGGTACTTTCTCTTCCCACTCAATAGCCATGATATGAAAACCTGAAACTCCTTCCACCTCTTTGAGCCGCTGAATCGCCTCAACACAGATGTCAATTCCTTCCTGAGCCTGCTTCTCTTTTGGAACGCCTGCAATACGGGCGATAACTTCATCAGGTACATCCATACCCGGCACTCGGTTTTTCATATATTTTGCCATACCTGCTGATTTCATCGGAGTCATGCCTGCCATTATGAATACTTTTTCATGAAGGCCTCTCTCTCTGACTCTTCTCATCCACTCTTCAAATTTATCAAGATTGTAGATGCACTGAGTCTGAATAAACTCGGCACCACACGCAATTTTTTTGGCAAGACGGGGAACGCGGATTTCAAACGGATCGGCAAACGGGTTGGCAGCAGCACCTACAAAAATTTTTGGTGGACGTTTGATATCATCACCGCCAAGGAATTTGCCATCATCTCTCATTCTTCTAACTGTCTGAATCAACTGCATGGAGTCTAAATCATGGACATTTTGTCCCTGCTTGCAGTCGCCAAAACTCTGATGATCTCCACTAAGACACAGCATGGTATTGATGTCAAAAGATGCAGCACCAAGCAGATCACTTTGAAGTGCTATTCTGTTTCTATCTCTTGTAACCATCTGGAGAACTGGCTCAAGCCCCATCTGTTTTACGTGAATACAGGCTGCAAGCGAGCACATTCTTGTTACTGCTGTCTGATTGTCTGTAGTGTTTATGGCGTCAACATGATTTTTGATAAGTGCCGCTTTTTCGGTTACAGCCTTGGGATCACTGCCTCTTGGAGGTCCGCATTCAGATGTTACAGCAATATGTCCCATTTTTAAAACTGCTTCTAATCTACTTGATGTTTTAAGTTCGCCAGATGCTTTTAACTCTTCTAATGTTCTTAAGCTCATACCTGTACATCCTCCCTGACAACCTTTCTGGGTCCGCCTGAACGTTCTGTTGACCAGTCCTTGATTGGTGCAACAATTTCATAATCATCGAGCCTTCCAAGATCTCTTAATCTGTCAATAATAAGCTGCCATGCACAATCAAGCTCTTTGTTTATTTCACACTTGCCCTTGCCTGAGCCGCCGCAAGGACCGTTCATAACCCGTTTGGCACATCTTGAGATAGGACATATGCCACCAGTACGTGCTAAAACACATGAACCGCATGCCTGACATCTTTCTGTCCACATGCCTCTTTGCTCATTGGCTCCAAGAAAGCATGTGTTTACTCCCGGAAGCAGCGGAGTTGAGTGATATTTTTCCGCTGTAAACTGAACTCCAACACCACAGGCAAGAGAAAGAATGGCATCGTAATTGTCAACTATATCACGGATCTCCTCAAGATATTCGTGGTCGCACTGACGCTCTAAAGTTCTTTCGTCAATTTTCTTTTCATGACCTTCCTTGATAAAGTGCATTCTCAGGGCAGAAGCAAGCACTTCAACCTCTTTTTTTCCGCCGGCTTCGCATACGGTAACACATTCGTTGCACCCTAATATCAGGAGTCGCTTGTAGTCCTTAACCTCTTGTATAATCTCTTCAATGGGCTTTTTACTTGCTATTATCATCTGTAAAACCTCATATTGTTTTTATGAACATTTAATTAAAGTATAAAATTACTTTCATATTTAATATTTAAAAACATAATTTAATATTTAAAGACATAACGAAATAACACAAAGAATTTAAGAAGGAAAACCACCTTCCCATAACTCATATTCTGAAATATCTATCTCGTCATTCCATGCAACTGAATAACCACAACAATCAACATGGACAAGATTAAATAACGATTTGTCTTCAAGCCTTTTAAATATAGGAAACTGCGGAATGAGCGTCTTAACATCATATTTTTTTATTACTCTATTCTCAAACTCAATCAACAGAATCATATTATCAAGAGGCTCAACTTTTTTTACTTTTATTGATAAACCCATAAATACTCGTTCAAACTATTGTTATTCAAGTGGAGGGAGCTTTTTCAATCTTTTTGTATTCCACATCTGCATAATATCAGATGAATACTGAGAAGCCCATTCTTTAACCAGAGATTGTGCCTTGGCTGGTAAATCTCCCTCTATCATCTCCAATGTTTGAATATCAAAAAGACCATTATATTCAGAATACACAGCATGAAAATGAGGAGGATTATGTTCTCTGGTAAAAAATATTTTTATTATAATGCCGTAGAATCTTGTTATTTCTGGCATTTTATCAATTCCTCATGAATTTTTTCTGTATAACTTTTATATTTTTTTATTCAGGAATTTCAATCCCGCAATAATTGCAGCGAAGCTGCTTATGTCCTAATGATATTAGACTTCCTGCAGAACGCACTTTTCATCCATTAAAATCAAGGGACAAGCTCCAGTTTTGCAGGAAGTCTATTATGTCCAATCATCACGAATAATTCTGATTTCTTCATCAATATTATCAATTCGTATGGTTCCGAAAAATGAATCAAATATCAGTCAAGCAGCCTGTTTTTTCGCCTGAAGTGCCACTTTAACAGGATTTGGGCCAAGCTCGCGTATCTTTTTGTCCATCTCTATGGTGTACTGGGCAAAAAGC
>JADGBP010000263.1 GCA_015231395.1 Desulfamplus sp.
AGATGTAGTGCATCCGTTTTACATCATTTTTTAGATATCGTTTTTCAGACGCGATTTGAATGTCAATCATATAACGCCTTACAATAAAGCAGAGAGCATTGAAAATATCTATTTTGCCAGCGTCCTCCATATTTCTGCCAAAGGCGTATTTGGCAATGGAGCATAGCGATTCCTTAAAATCAGTAAGATCAATATCAGGCGTATCAATATCAGACCGGGTATCTGATGTTGGAATATTCATGAGCATAGTGTTCTCAGATGTCGGCAGTATTGTTGTGTCAGATACAGGGTCAGAGTTATCAGTCACGGTGTTATCAGGCATGGTGTTATCTCCTTTTTGTTTTAATCTCATCAATGAGTTGCTGACCAAATCTTGATATAAAGTGATCCACACCATATCTCCAGCCGGTCATTCGATTGTTGTCACTCCTTTTAAGGCGGGCATTTTCAAGAATGGAGTTGGCAGGTCTTTTTGCAGGAGTTGGATATTCGGCTGTTGTGCAGGGGATAATATTGGCGGGCACTTCCATCTTTTTTAAAAAATAGACGGCCAGTTCATACCATGAACAATATCCTTCTGATGTGGCATGGTAAATCCCCTGACCCTTTATATGAACAAGTCGTTCAAGCTGTAGGGCAAGGCGTAATGACCATGTGGGAGAACCAAACTGGTCATTAACAACCTTAATCTGTTTTTCGGGCGTTAAAAGGGCGAGTTTCAGTATTGTTTTAAAAAAGTTGTTGCCATTGATACTGTATAGCCATGCTGTTCTGACAATGATATGGTTTTGTGTCATTTCAGCCACGCGGCGTTCCCCTTCCAGTTTAGTTTTTCCGTAAACAGAAAGGGGATTTGCCTCATCGCTTTCATCATAGGAGTGCGGAGGAACTTTGTGTCCATCAAAAACATAGTCTGTTGATATATGTATCATCAAGGCATTTACAGCTTTACATGCATTGGCAATATATTCGGGACCATCCACATTAACTTTTTTAGCAATCTCCTGCTCTGTCTCACATTTATCAACCTGCGTATAGGCTGCACAGTTTATGACTACATCAGGCATGAATCTTGAAATAACTGACGATACTCTCTCTTTATCTGTTATATCCAGTTCAGGAAGATCATATGCTATCACCTCGTGCTCCTTGCCAAAAACCCTCTGGCAATCCCAGCCAAGTTGACCGCTGCCTCCACATATCATTACTTTCATAAAAATCTCCAAAAAATTGTTTTTAAATATGCCGAATGGTTTCATGCAAGTTATAAAAAACTGGTTTCATGCAAGTTATAAAAAACTGGTTTCATGCAAGTTATAAAAAACTGGTTTCATGCAAGTTATAAAAAACTGGTTTCATGCAAGTGGTAAAAAACTGGTTTCATGCAAGTGGTAAAAAACTGGTGTCTCGTAAGTGATAACAATTGAGTTTTGCAGAAGATTTATTATTGTATTACATAAGTTCCACATCCAAAATGGGCGTATTCTCCTATATGAAAAATAGCTCCAAGTTCAAGGTATGGAATAATAAAATCTGGTATCTGTTTGGAAAAAATTTGAAATCCTTTGCCAAATCCTTGAATTGGGTTAGAGGATTCCTTAATCATGTTATTATATATAGGTATGCGGAGTGACTGCTCCATCGCCTGTTTCCAAGCCAAGCGTTCCTCGTTATCTAAGCTGTTCAAAAAATCTGCGGCTGTGGAGTATTTGCTAATAAATATCAAACCCATTCTTTCTGCTATAGCCTCTAAAATATAAAATAATTTCGGTGCAGCAATGCGATTATTTTTTCTTGAATCACGGGTATCTTTTTTAAGACCATCAATCATAAAAGGTGAAATCCATGTAAGCTGATCCAGCGATTTGAATGAACCGTCTAAAGGCTTCAGACCACTTGACCATTGGGTGGAATTGACTTTACGCCGTAAATCCAGTCGTCCATTTTTCAATATCGGTCTCCATAAATAACCCTTAGCGGAATAAACAGATCGTATGTCAAAATGCCCCCACAGAGAGTTGGTATTCTTAGTTACGCTATTATTTGATCTGCTATTCTTCGATCTACTATTTTTGGAACCACTATTATTAGAACCGCTGTTCTTTGATTCGATATTTTTTGTTCCGATATACGGAGTCATTGAGATCTGCTCCATTGCCGGAAGTATAACTTCAACAAACAATTCATGGTCCGCAGCATCTCCCAAGAGTTTAAGCTCAAAAAGGATCAGTTCTCCTTTGCCGTAACTTCTCTTGACAGGATACCAAAATATCACAGCATTGATAGGCCATGGGCTTTGATGGAGTTTCTTTCCATCGACATTATCGTTTTTTAGTTTGTTCGGTTCATTTTTTTTATTGCTTTGTTGAAAGTTTGAGTTGGAAATATTCCAGGCTGCAATAGATTTTTTCCATGCACGTGCCTCCACAATGGGAAGTCTGTCCGCAATAGTTTCCCCTAATAACAGGGACAACTCCATGGCAGGCCATTTAGGAAGCCATACAAATGAGGTGTTAACCTCAAGGACAAAAAGATAACGAATCAGACTAAAAGGTGTATTCGACATATTCACGTAATTCATATAATAGGGTAATTTGATTTTTCGACCACTGTCGAATACTCCATGAGTTCAACAGATCTCTTGCCTCAGGTTCCAGACTTCCAGCAAAACGCCCCCATTGCAGGAGTCCGTCTGTGTTATTTTCCATATTGAGCAGTTCCCGCAAAAGATTTTGATCCTCTGGACGAAGCAAGGATCGGAAAATAAATGCCATCTGAAGCAGTTCTAAAAATTCCTTGATTTCAAATGTCAAAATCCCGGCATTGTCTCTCTCATGGGGCACAAAAAGCTGAAAGGCATTTGGGAAAAAACGGATTCTCAACACGTTCATCGGGTATCTCGAATCCTGATGAATTGCCCTGTTAATGATGTCATTCATGTTCCCTCTGAATGTGTCGCCTACAGTTGGGAAAATCTGTAGAAGTCCTTTGAGCTCGGTTCCATGATACAGGAGAAGCTCCTGTATCCAGGGTTTGAGTTTATAGCGTTCAAGAATCAACATGAAATGATTGTCATCGTGAACATATGAACCCATAATACTTGAAGCGTAAAAGCCTTGTCGTGATTTTAACTGTTTGGGAAGGTAATTGACATTACCCCATACCACCATGGAATAATTGGACTTGTGCCCCATTTTTTTGGATAGAGTAATGATTTTAAGGCAAATTTTGCAATAGCTATCGTCTTGATTGTCGCTGCTGGGGTAAATCCAGCAGCGACTGCAGGGTCTGCTTAAAAAAGAGACAGGCCCTGCAAGAGCTTTTTCCTCTGGAAACATATCTGGTTTATTTTCCAGAAAGTATTCCATGGTAGCCAGTAATTCTGAACCATTCCTGCTAAGACGTATCCAATCAAAGATGTTCAGCATTTAACGCCTTTTTCAATGCAGAGTAGTTTTCAATTGTTTTCTGTGCAGTTTTGAGATCTACATCAACAGGAATGTGCCAGTTATTCAAAGATTTACCAGCATACCTTTGTGCCCAGTCAATAAGATAACTTTCAGGAAGAATTGAAAATTTCAGGCTTCCAAAACCCAAATACCGACTATTTCCCATTTTATGTGCCAACCCCTGTTCCAACTCAAGACACCAGATGAGCCGCTGTAACTCCGACATTTCTAAATTCCAGAAACGAATGGTGAAACGTGCCTTGCTTCCAGGAAGCATTGCCCTGAAATACTTGGCTTGAACTCCATCAGGCTTGAACGAGTCAATCTGTTCAATAACAGGAGCAAGAGGAGCATGAGGAAACAGTCGCCAGTTATTGGCTATTACAAGCATTGATGCTTTGCTGCCGGTTTTTTGTTGCCATTTAGAACCATCGTGGTGCCACTCGCCATAGGGATACGGAACTTTATACCAACTCAGTTCAGGGTTCTCAAACTTGGCAAACTCGAAAACTAAACGTCCCATAATAGCCTGATTCGGACCGTTTCCAACCCATCCAAACAGGCTGTCTGCTGGGTTCATGCGGCTTATGTCAGTGCTGTCCTGATGTGCGTTGCTGGCTATGCTGTAAACATGACGGA
>JADGBP010000264.1:0-1148 GCA_015231395.1 Desulfamplus sp.
AAGATCCTCAAGAGGTTCCTTTAAAAAAGAGAGAATCTCATTTTTATACCGCTCTGGACGAATGAAGTCAGGATTCTGTTTGATGTGGTCAATAAGCCAATCCTGATACTTTGACATGGCTTCATAGAGTCAGTTTCATATAGCATTGATGATATGGCAGATGATGCATTAGGGTTGCTTGATTCCCTCAATATTAGCCAAGCCCACGTTTGCGGTATATCAATGGGTGGGTTTATCGCCCAGACACTTGCAATAAAATATCCTGAACGTATTTCAAGCCTGATATCTGTTTACAGCCACACTGGAAACAACGGGGCTTTTCAACCCACAAAAGAGGCGATGGAGGCAATGCTTGCTCCTGCACCTGCAGAACGTAACGGATTCATTGAACACATGGTTAAATTTTTTAAATTGGTTTATGGAAATGGTCTTCCTTTTGATGATGAATATCATCGGAATCTGGCAGCTACCTCATATGACCGATCTTTTTATCCGGAAGGTATTGCACGTCATTATCTTTCCATTCTTACACAAGATGACAGAACATCACATCTGAATGCAATCAAAATTCCCTCACTTGTAATACATGGTGATGACGATCTTTTAGTTCCATTGTCCGGCGGAAGAGCAACTGCTGAAGCAATACCAGATGCAGAACTAAAAATTATCAAAGGTATGGGACACGCCATGCCAAATATGAATAACTGGTGGTCAGATATTTCAAATATAATGGTGGATCATATGGCGAAGTCGACGTCGCTGTAGTAACATGTCAGAGATATAGTCATTAAAATCACAGTCACACAAAGTCATGTCAAAGTAACAGTAGAGATCAATAACATGGATAAATTACTGTAGAGATGAATAAAAGCATGAAATGGATACATGTAAAAGCACTGTTTGAATCTATGGATATCTCTTTTGGAGAAGAGCTTGTATCTGATATGTTTTTTACGCTGGGTCTTAAAGGTGTAGTGTGTCAGGTGCCGCTTGAAGCTCCGCCGGAAGGATTTGGGAGCGATGCTATTCCTATACCGGATGAAAACTGGATTTCCGGCTATCTTCCAGATACTGACTCATCAATTGAGATGCTCGAAAAAATAAGGCAAAGGGCTGAGGAACTTGCCGCACTGGATATAAAGATTGTC
>JADGBP010000264.1:1247-4054 GCA_015231395.1 Desulfamplus sp.
ACTGTCACTTCTACGAATACTGTCACTTACTCTGATACTGTCATTTTCCCTGAGTTTGATCTGGTTGCCGCAAATATAATTGCTGAAGTATTAATTGAGATCATGCCGGATATTAAAAAATGCGTTAAAACAGATGGCACAATTATTTTATCCGGTATTATCAAAGAGAAAGAGACAGCAATAACCGAATGTCTTGACCAGCACTGTTTTTCTATTCTTGAGGTGATAACTGAAGGAGAATGGGTAGCAATTGCAGCAAAAAAAGACAAGTTGATACTTTAAGGTGAACTACCGCTACCCTGAAGGGATAGTGGTTTTACACTATTCTTATAAATCCAGCAGCTTTATAAAATCCAGCGTAAATCCAGCCCTTTCATGGTACTGCCACCAGTTCAGATACTGGTACAATCACAACATTTTTTTTCAAGTTTAAAATCTCTTCCTTCAGAACAATATAAGTCTCCCTGTATGGATGCCCAATCGCAATAGCCGTACCATTTTGCAAGGCAATCCGCTTCAATTCCCTGAACTGTTTTTTGATATACCTACTCTCCTTGATATTATCCAGAAAGATATCCCTTTGTGCAAAGGCGATATTGACAAGTTTTGCAGAATGACTGCATGTAGAGTTTTTTGATGTGAGACTGTCAATAAAAAATAGATTCTTTTTTTTAAGGACAGTAAATATCTGATTCATCTGTGGCGAAAGAGTCGTTAACTTTGACCCCATATGGTTATTGATCCCCTTGACATGAGGGATAGAGTCAAGATTTTTATTCAGCATATTTACCAATTCACCATGTGCCATATTTGATAGGATAGCACCATAACCCGGATCAACCGAAGGGTACTGCAACGGCTCCATAGGCAGATGAAGCATTATCTGTGTCCCTCTTGCGTGCAATATCTGTGCAATCCGTCTGCCGGATGGAGACCCCGGAAGAATTGATATGGTAAGATTCCTGTCTATCCTGCTGATGGCATCTGCCATTTTGAAATCATAACCGATATCATCAATTATGATGGCAACCCTCGGAGTACCGCCATCCACTCTCCTATTTTTTGAAAGATTGGTTTTATTGGGGACAGGGGGCACGGACTTTGGAGCTTTAGTTGGAGCTTTAGTTGGAGCTTTATCTGGAGTTTGCTCAACTGAAGTTTGATCAAATTGAGCATTATTATCATCATTATGCTTCTGGTTCCGCCCTTCTGGTAATGATTTCTTTGACGGAACTTGAGCCGATGGCATCTCTTTTGATGGAACTTTATCCGGTGAAATATCTTTTGATGGAACTTCCTCTGGCAGACTTTCATTTGAGTCAGGAACAATTTCCTCAGGGTCTGGTTCGTCAGTGTCTGGTTCGTCATCAAAAACTTCAAATAGAGGTCTGTCAGAAACAGTTGATTCGTCCAAAGCAGAAACAGTAAGGTTTTTGCCAGTTTGATTTACATATCTGGACAAAAAATAATTGAAATACAGATCCGCAAGCATGGCAAGGGTTGCCAGCACAGATACCAGCAAAAAAATGCTGGCAAGCCCCTTGAGAAACTCATAAATAATATTGTATGATTTTTCCTTTTTATTCTGTTGCCGGCTTTTTGTTTTATCCTGCTTTTCATCCTGCCGGAACTTTGTTTTATCCTCTATGCTTTGTTTGTATGAGTCTTCCGAATTCTCCGTTTTATTTGAGTTCACTGAAAACGCCATACCCAAGTAAAATATCAAGTGCTCTCTGAACTTGTGGGTCTTTTTTCAGTTTTTCAATATCAACAATATCTTCTGAGGATTGAGATTTTATACCCTCTTTTTTATCTTTATCTTTATCTTTATCTTTATCTTTATCTTTATCTTTATCTTTGTCTTTAGATTGTTTCTTTTTTTTAAGTTCATCCTTTGATCCTTCAGGTTTATCTTCTTTTTCATCCTTCTTTTGTGAAGGTTCCAAATGATTTTTTAAATCTTTTTCCCGAAGCATCCTATCCATAGGAGATGGTTCTTTTTTTACATCCGCCTCATTTTTCTCTTCTCCTTCTTCTTTCTCTTCAAAATTATAAGCAACTTCAATATCCGGCTTTATTCCCTCTGCCTGAATGGATCTTCCCTTTGGCGTGTAATAACGGGCAATAGTATATTTAAGAGCGAAACCATCTCTAAGAGGTTTGACCGTCTGCACAGATCCTTTTCCAAATGAGGTTGTACCAAGTATCAATGCACGTTTATGATCCTGAAGTGCACCAGCAACAATCTCGGACGCACTGGCTGTTCCACCGTTGATAAGAACCGTAATGGGATATTTTCGGTCATCCCGGGTGGCATGTGCTTCAAAGACTTCTGTCTGCTGCTCGTCTCTACCCTTTATGGAGACAATAACTCCTTTATCAAGAAAAATATCTGAAACTTCTGTCGCCTGACTTAGAAGACCACCCGGATTATTTCTTAAATCAAAAACAAGCCCCTTTAATGGCACATTGTTAGATTCAAGTTTGGTAAGAGCTTCCTTGATTTCATCCGAAGTCCTGTCTCTGAAATTAGTAACCCAAATATAGCCATACCCGGGTTCAAGGGTTGCACTTCGGACACTTGTCATGGGAATAATATCCCTGATAAGTTTATAGTCAACCGGTTCAGGCACACTTTCTCTGACAATGGTTATGATAACTGCGTCTCCGGTCTCACCCCTCATTTTTTTGACACTCTGCCATAACTCCTGGTCTTTTGTTGATTCTCCGTCAATCTTAATGATTATATCCCCTGTCTTGATACCAGCTTTGTAGGCCGGCGTTCCCTCAATTGGAGATACAACAGT
>JADGBP010000265.1 GCA_015231395.1 Desulfamplus sp.
ATTACGGAAAAGGCAACCGGTGCATTTAGTTTTGGCGGTGGTTACAGCAGTGAGGATCAGCTTTTTGGTATGGTCTCTGTTTCAGAAAGAAATCTCTTCGGGCGTGGTCAGATTATTACCACCAAGGCTGAGGTATCTGCCACTTCAACCCGGTTTACTTTAAGTTTTACCGAACCATGGCTTTTAGATATTCCTCTTTCTGCCGGTGCGGATCTCTATAACTGGGATAAGGAGTATGACTTCTACGATAAGGAAAGCAAGGGCGGTGCTTTACGGCTTGGTTACAAAATATTTGATTATACATCTTTGGGGATCAAATATGGGTATGAGGATTTTACAATTACAGATGTACAGACTGAATATACAGATGTAGATCCAGGGAACTATCTTACAAGCAGCATTACAACATCTTTAAGATATGACTCAACAGATGCTGCTTTCAACCCGACAGAAGGATCTGACCACAGCGTATCCGTGGAATATGCAGGCGGCTGGCTTGGCGGAGAGATTGATTTTACAAAGTACATTGCTGAGACAGGCTGGTATCATTCTCTGTTTTGGAAGTTCACAGGATTTTTGCACGCAAAAACAGGTTTTCTGGATGACAGATCAAAAGATATTGAAATTGATTACGAACGTTTTTACTTAGGGGGCATCAATTCTGTAAGGGGCTATGACTGGCAGGATATAAACGCAAGTCCGGAAGGAGTGACTGAGCAGAGAGGTGGGGAAAAATTCATTCAGTTCAATGCTGAAGTTATCTTTCCTCTTCTTGAGGATGTCAAGCTCGCCGGCGTTGTATTTTATGATGCCGGAGATTCCTATTTAAAGGATGAAGATTTTGATTTAGCCGATCTTTATACAAGCTATGGCGGAGGTTTTCGCTGGTATTCCCCGTTAGGTCCAATAAGGATAGAGTATGGCAAGATTTTAAATGGCAAGCAGTACAACGGTGGAAGATGGGAATTTTCCATGGGAGGTGCTTTTTAGAACCCAAGGATTAATATGGGCTCGCAGATCACAAAGATTCATATGAGTTCGCAGATCACAAAGATTCATATGAGTTCGTAGATCACAAAGATTCATATGGGTTCGCTGACCACAAAAACAGAAATATATTAAAATAAAATATTATGAGTAATAACAATATATTACAATTGACTTATTGAGAACTTACTGACATCAATTATAATAAACATATTAAAAGAGAAACCAGATGGAGATATTTATAAAAATGAAGAAATCAGTATTAATTTTTGCTGCTTTAGCTGTTTGTATGATGAGCTTTATATCAATTACAAATTTTGTAGCTACAGATTTTGTCGCCACTGCCAACGCGGCTGGTACAGTAAAAATCGGGGTTGTTGATTTTCAGAAAATTTTGACCACATCTACTCATGGAAAACGTGCCACTGATGAGTTGAATAAAAAAGGCAAAGGCATGGAAGATAATATGAAGGCCAAAGAGAATGAGCTGCTTGATCTTCAGAAAAAATTTGAGAAAGACTCTCTTGTTATGAGCAAAGAGAAAAAAGAGGAAAAGCAGAAAGAGCTGAGAACCAAATTTAATGAGTTTAAAGCCATGAGATCAGAATTCATGAGAGAATTCAAGGAGAATCAGGCTGTTCATCTTAACAAAATCCAGAATAGTGTAATGGAGATAACCTCTGAAATAGGAAAAAAAGAGGGTTTTTCAATGATTCTTGAGAGAGCTGAAGGTGGGATAATGTATTATGATAGTGCTATGGATATTACAGATAAGGTGATAAGCGAGTATAATAGAAGACCTGCCACTAAATAATTATAAACCCCCATTTTTCTAAAAGGAACAGAAACTATCTTTCCCTAAAAGGATCACATACTTTTCCTAAAAGGAGAATCTTGCAATATTGCCTATGAATTCGACCGCAGCTCAATTAACTCGCATGAAACTGACTCTTAGAGAGATAGCTCAAAAGATTGATGGTAAGGTTATTGGAGATGAAACGCTTGAGATTTATGGCGTTTCATCTTTTTATGATGCAGGAGAGAATGATATCACATTTGCCTCAGATGCGAAATTTTTAAAAGCCCTGCACAAAACAAACGCAAAAGCGATTATTGTACCAGAAGATTTTAATGAAAAATATCCTGAATATTTTGATATTAATCTTGATACCGATGAAAAATCTTCTAAATATCTTGATATCAATCTTGATACCGATGAAAAATCCTCTGAATATCTTGATATCAATCTTAATACCATGAGTTCAAAAAAATCTCTCTCTCTTATAAAAACCCAAAATCCAAAACGTAAATTTTTCAGAATTCTTACCATTTTTTATCCTACAAAGAAACCCAGCGAAACTATTGCCAATGGAAGTGTGACTGGCAGCAATTTTATTGCTGGATCCGGTCTTACAATAGGGAGTCATGTCACTATTGGAGATAATGTTAAGATCGGGCAAAGGGTTCATATAATGCATGGAGTCTATATCGATGATGATGTTATCATTGGTGACGATACCATAATAAAACCTAATGTGACGATAATGGAACGTACTGTTATAGGCTCAAGAGTAATTATCAACTCAGGTACGGTTCTTGGCAGCGACGGCTTTGGTTTTACTCAGGAAACGGCGGAAGATGGCTGTAATGAAAAAATTCCTCATACAGGATTTGTCCGTATTGATGATGATGTTGAAATTGGTGCCTGCAATACTATTGACAGAGGAACTTTTGGACAGACCTGGATAGGAAAAGGGGTTAAAACAGATAATCTTGTTCATATCGCACATAACGTTACAATAGGCGAGCATTCACTTATTGTGGCACAGGTTGGAATTGCCGGAAGCAGCATTATAGGGAAACGCGTTATTTTAGCTGGCAAAGTCGGTATCTCCGGTCATCTGACTGTTGGAGACGGTGCTATTGTAGGTCCAGGTGCGGGTGTTTTAAGCGATGTTAAGCCCGGACATATTGTTTCAGGAGTACCGGCCATGCCCCATAAAATATGGCTTAAGGTGGCTTCTATTTTACCGACACTGCCTGAACTGCGAAAAAAAATTCTCTCCTTTGAGAAAAAATTAGCAAAATGATAAAATCAAGAGAATTTCGTTTTCTTGTAGTTGTATTCTTCTTTTGAGTTAAACTCAACCGCAAGGCAAAAGGAAATTTTCAGGAAAATCCAAGGAACGAATAATATATGATTCATCCCACAGCAATAATTGATCCTGATGCTGAGATAGAGTCCAATGTCTCTATAGGTCCATATGCAATAATTAAAAAAGATGTCCATATTGGTTCAGGTACTGAAATAGGTCCTTATACCACCATTGACCAGTATGTTACGGTTGGGCAGGACTGCAAGATTTTTCAGTATGCATCCATTGGTGCCGCTCCACAGGATCTTAAATATCATGGAGAAAAAACTTTTCTTAAAATTGGCAGGGGAACTATTATCCGCGAATTTGTAACCATAAACAGGGGGACAGAATTTGGGGGAGGCTATACTGAAGTTGGGGAAGAGAATTATCTGATGGCCTACACCCATATTGCACATGACTGCAAAACAGGAAAAAGGGTAATTCTTGCCAATAACGCTACTCTTGGCGGGCATATTGAGTTGGGTGACAATGTCACAATAGGCGGACTTGTAGCTATTCACCAGTTTGTTAAAATTGGGGATTATGCTTATATCGGTGGTAAATCTGCCATTGTTAAAGATATCCCGCCATATGTTATTGCCGCAGGAGATAGAGCCACACTTCATGGTCTGAACAATGTGGGGCTGGATAGACACAATTTTTCAAAAGCCACCATTTCAAATCTGAAAAAAGCGTACAGGATTGTGTTTAGAATCGGTCTTACGGTAAAACAGGCATCTGAGCGTGTCAGAGCAGAGGTAGAACAAATTCCGGAAGTTGTAAATTTCATGAATTTTATTGAAAAATCAACCCGCGGGATTACGAGATAGTGAACCACCTCTACTCTGAAGGCTAAAGGCTTCTTCGGAAGACTTGGTTTATAGCAATTTCACATCAATTTTACGGCAATTTTTGAT
>JADGBP010000266.1 GCA_015231395.1 Desulfamplus sp.
TCTTAAAGGATAGGGGCTCTTGAGGTACTGAATTTATCTGAACCGTCTTTACCATTTATTTTTCTGCGATTTTGCATTTTTTATCATCTGATTTGTTATATCTCATTTTGGCTAATCAGAGATTATTTAACAGATCAACCCTTTCTTTCAACTCTTCAGAGATTATTCAACAGATCCACCCTTTCTTTCAACTCTTTTCCACATTTGAAAAATGGGAGTTTTTTTGGAGGTATCGTTACTTTATCGCCTGTTTTGGGGTTTCTTCCGGTATAACTTTTATATTCTTTGATAAAAAAACTGCACAGTCCGCGGATTTCAACTCTGTCGCCCTTGGCAAGGGCTTCGGTCAAAGAGTCAAAAAAGGTTTGCACCACTTCAGCCGCTTCTGCTTTGGTAATTCCCGACTGTTGTTTCAGGGCAGAAATAAGTTCAAGTTTGTTCATAAATCCTCTTTTTTATAAAAAGCTCAAAGAAACCCCCTGCCTTTTCCGGGGAGGGGAGGCATTTGTATTCAAGCAAAAATTACTCAAATTATAATGAAAGCAACTCTTTAAATAAATTTTAGCAATATGTCAAGGGGTTATAAAGTAAGTTGTAAAAGTATGAAGTAATTTTGATCATCACTGTTCTGATATTATTTTTTTCCAAATTCTCCGAGTCCGTGCAGATTTACTATGAATGAAAGACTCTCATCCTCAGGCGTGTCAGAATATGAGACACGCATTGACCAGCAAGGTCTGTTAAAGTAAAACCCGGTATGAGACTCAATATTTTTGTTTTCGGTCAGGCTTCGTTCACAGGCAAAAAATAGATTTAGATTATCTGTAAGCCTTGTATTCAAACTGGCAAACAGCGATTCAGATGAGACTATGTCAGCTTTAGATGATCCCACGCCAGAGCCAGATGATATCAGGTCAGCTCCGGACAAGAATGCCGATGTCTCTTCATACCTGTACCATGCTTCCAGGGCATCTCCTCTTCTATCCTTCAAGGTTATTCCGGAATCATGGGAAGTAATTCGGTTGTCATATGGAGACCACTCCACATCGCTGTTAAAAGAGAAGAAAGATGCGGGGGATAACTCAACCTCGGCTGAAATGTCTGAAAATGATTTGCCTGACTTGAAAACTCTTTCCGGTCTAATAGACTCTTTGGGTCGAAGAAATTCTTTGAGCCCAAGAAATTCTTTGAGTCCAAAAAACTCGTTTGGTTGAAAATACTCTTTTAGTCTAAAATCGTCGAAATTTAAAAATCGGTCTGAGTTCAGTGATTCGTCTGATTCGCTGGAATTTATCCGATAGCTCTGACTCATCTCTATCCATGCAAATTCTTTGTAGGCAAATGACATGTCATCAGTTTTCTTAGCATTAATAGAATTATTGAGTCTGTTTTTATTGTGAGATATCTGCTGATTATGGGGTATCTGCTGATTATGGGATGAAAGCTGATTATGGGATGAAAGCTGATTATGAGATGAAAGCTGATTGCGGGATGTAAAGCGGTTTGCCAGACTCCATGTGACGCGGTTCTTCTCTTCAATGTAATCCAGACCATCAAAATAGGGCAGTTCATCCTGACTGATGTCCGGAGTATATGAGTATTGAATTTCTGGAAGAATCTCATGTTTGATTTTTTCCGCGAACCGGTTATCTGTATCAAATACCTTTGAGAGCTTTGTGGAGAGTCCTATATTAAACTCCGCCATCTCCCTGTGGTTGAATTCTGACATCTCTCTGTCGTTAAATCCTGACATTCCTCTGTCGTTAAATCCTGACATCCCGCTGTCGTTAAATCCTGACATTCCTCTGTCGTTGAATCCTGACATTCCTCTGTCGTTGAATCCTGACATTTCCACTGAATTGTCAATTGTCATTGAATTTCCAGATTCCACTGATTTTATTGTATCGCTATTTATATCAAAATTGTCATCAAGATTATTTGCATACCATAATGTCTGACGTATTCCTGCCGAGGGTTCTAAATAAAATGACCCAAGTTTCAGGGGTATAAATATTCTTGGAAATATATCTGTACGGTGTCCTGTGAGCATTGGTTCTTTGAACATTGATTCAGAATTTTCATTCATTGAAGCAGCACTCAAACCCGTATTCTGCCGATAAAAATAACGATATTCAGAGTCAAGGTCATAATAAAATGATGTTTTACCAAGTTGCTGCATGACGGTATTAAATTCAATCAGAGGCAGTTTTTGAAGAGTTGTATCTTCACTGTCAGTTTGTCTTGCCGCTACGTTGTCAAACCACTGAACACCCATGTTCAAGCTGGCTGCTGTCCATGTCCGATTTATATTGAAGCTATTTTCTCGTGTGGTGTCATCATACTCATCAAGATCTCTGCCAAAAGTTTCACTGAAGTATCTGTTGACAGAATTGAATCCGGTAAGCCCATCTTTGAATTCATGCAGATAATCGGCATCACTTACATAATCAATATCAAGCCTTGTATCCCAGTTGTTGTCAAATGTGTGGTTGCTTTTCATTCTGAACCAGTAACGCTCAGGATTGCTCCTTGTGGGGGTGGAAGCAAAGCTGTAATCTCCTGATGCTGCGGTTCCGTCATCAATTTTATTGTCATTGAGATAATCATAAAAAAAGGTGCCTGAATTCTTACCGCCTAAACTTATGCCGTCTGAACTTGAACTTGTTCCACCTAAACTTGTGCCGTCTAAAACATACCTGTATTCTAACCCTGTTTTGATACCTCTCTTACTCATGTAATCTCCATACAGAGTGGCATCAGTTCCTCTGGAAATGGCAATAAACAGGGGCTGTTCCACTTCAAGACCTTTTCTATCGGAAGATGAGATGCGTGGTGTCAAAAGTCCTGTCTGACGACTATTTTTTGCGGGGAAGAGCACCACCGGAGAGTATAGAGCCGGGATTCTTCCTGCCCACAGAGTGGCGTCTTTTGCTGTACCATAGCCGTCAATAGTCACTTTGATATCTTTTCCTGACAGCTTCCAGTCTGGATTTTCTCCATCACACGATGTCACAGAGGCTTTATCGGAGCGATAGGTGTCCTTGCCGCTTTTTTCGATGGTATCGCCTTTGATGTAAAAATGATTTTCCTCAATAAAAACCGTGCCGTTATATATAATGCCTATTTCTGTTTCAAGGTTGAGTTGAAGGCGGTCGCATGTAACGCTGTCTTTCCCTGAAACAAGCAGTACATTTCCCGATGCCACGGCATCTCGGGTAATATTGGAAAATTCAACATAATCTGCTTTGAGGCTTGTTGTTCCCTCTTCTTTGAATCTTGTTGTTCCCTCTGCTTGCGGTTTGCTTTCCATGCCTTTTTGATAATTACTTTTTACACCCGTAATTATTACATCTCCTTCTGCAACGTAAATCTGGTTTTCATTGTCATAACTTACCTTTAAGGCTGATATGTGCCATGAAGTATCCTCTTTTGTTTCGGAAAAAGAGATGGCAACAGGGCATAATAAAAAGCCCTCTATCAATAGAAAAGCGGATATTGTAATAAAAATAGAATGCAAAAAAGACAAAAGAAAAATTCCTGTAAGATTCTGTTGTGACTTGATATATAGTTTTCCAGATAATTAAATTGGCAAGAGCATTGTAGGGGCAATCCTTTGTGGTTGCCCTTCTTCAAAAGAAGAGATACCAAAATATTTTTCTGGAAGTCTATAACATCAAGTCTGATTTGTACGTTTCAAGTCTGATTTATCAATGGGTAGTTTGATTTTGCACTAAATAAAATTTTGCTGTATAAAGCCATTTTAACGTTCAATTGTCAAGTCATCATCTATCTGAAAATATCGGACATTATGCTTATGTTTATCACTCTCGAAGGCATTGAGGGTTCAGGAAAGACCACACAGATGCAGTCCATTGCCGGATTTCTTACAGAAAACGGTCATCATGTTATTACCACACGAGAAAATAGCTTCAATATAAATCGGACATGGACAGCAGCCAGCTTGAACATGGGTGTTCAGTGGTTTGACAACGTAGCGGCAAGACAAACTGACAGTGAAGATACAACTCTTCAAAAAC
>JADGBP010000267.1 GCA_015231395.1 Desulfamplus sp.
GCTCTTTCTATTTTTGCATTAAAATAGTTATAGGGAAACACTGTTATAATGGCAATGGAAAGACCTGCGGCTGTGGTGATAAGGGCTTTTGCTATTCCGCCGGTTACTGCTTGAGGATTGTCGATCATGGAGGTTCCCAGCATATCAAAGGATTCAATTATGCCCACTACTGTACCCAATATGCCAAGAAGCGGGGCAATGGTAATCATGGTGTCCAGAACTCCCATGAATCGCCTCATTTTATATATTTCATCTGCTGCCGCGGACTCCATGGCTTTTACAGGTGAATACTCCCTGTGGAGTATCCCGCTGACAAGAATCCGTATTACATAGTTTTTTGACCCTTCGGAGATCTTTCGGATCTCTTCCCATCTCTCATTAGCTGAAAGCTCAAGCACCCTGTCCACAAGGCTGTGGTCTTTGTTCATTTTTGTACCTGCCCAGAAAATCATTCTCTCAATTATAATTGTCAGGGAAATCAAGGAACACAACAAAAGGGGGTACATCAAAAACCCGCCATTCTCAAAAAACGCAATCATCATTATTCCTTTTTATCGTGAAAACACATTTCAAGATTTTCAACAACTTTTGAATATGAATATTCTTTTGAAACATCTATTCCTCTTTTTATAAGCTGATATCTTAACCGCTGGTTTTCAGATATCTCAAGTATCGCATCAGCCATTTGTTCAATGTTTCCAACTGGAACAAATAAAGAATAGTCGTCAGGTGAAGAGAATGACCTGTAACTGGGAATATCGGTTAGAACTGTGGGGATTCCGCAAGCCATAGCCTCAAGAGCAGGCAGACCAAACCCTTCTCCTTCTGAAGAGGGAGAAAGAAGAATTCCCCCTGTTTTACGAAAGAGTTCTCCTACTTCACAAGGTGTAAGGCTTGTATGATATTCATCAATTTTGCCTATTAATTCTTCTTCTTTTGCTCTGGTATCTACTGCTGAAACACGAACCAATTTAAAATTTGCTTTTTTTTCTGAAGATCTTTTAAAGGCATAGAGTCCATCTGAAATCCTTTTCACAGAGATATCAAATGCTCCTATCAAAAAAATAGTTTCAATAGCATTTGTATAAAGCTTAGACTCATAATCTAAAGTAGAATTGGAAGATAAAACATAATCGGAAGATAAATTGGAAGATAACGCAGAATCATTAAAAGATATGTCATTAGATGCAAGTTTTTCCTGAGGATAGAATATCTCATGTTCTAACCCTTGTCCGCATGTCATAAAGTTTTTGCCAGGATATAGTGAGGAAAGTCTCTGCGATAAACGGTTAGATACCGTGATTTTTGGAATATCAAGAGAATAGGCTTGAGTGATCATCTGTGCAAAAGGTTCCGCTTCAGCACAATCTGCTTCATATCCTTGAACAAAGTGAACAAGTTTTTGCCTGATATTCTGTTTCTGTGTGATACTCTGTTTCTGCGTGATGCTCTGTTTCTGCGTGATGCTCTGTTTCTGCGTGATACTCTGTTTCTGCGTGATGCTCTGTTTCTGCGTGATGTGCTGTTTCTGGGTGATGCTCTCTTGTTGATGTTGTTTGACTTGGTGATTTTTAGACGGATTGAAGTCTGACAAGGTAGATGCGGAATTAAGGAAAAGATAATTATACACAGATATCAGGTGCAAAGGACTGGTGGCTACAATAAAATCAATATCATTAAAAAACGGTACTTTGTGGAATAGTTTCAGATCAATTCTTTCAAATGCCACCTGTTTGCCGAACCATGCCGGATAGGGATCAGGAGATAATACAACAACAAAATGCCCTCTTTCAGTCAGACTTGCAGCATGGTTAAAAACAACTTTTACCCCGCCGCAAAGGTCTGTGGATTCAAGAAGATAGACTATATTCATCATGTGCCTATGATATGCCCATCTTTCTGTGCCAGAAGATAAATTTCATCTTTCAACATTGGAAATATTATTGAAATAATCCTGTTAATTCTGTGAATCCACTGACTCTGATTTTGGGAAAATATATTTTCAGCTCCAAATGCTTCTGAAGAGAATGATGGATTTAATCCAAAAACAGAGCTTTTGGTTTTTAATCCATGAACTGACAAGATCCGGTAAAGTTCTTTAGGTGCAAATTCTCTTATGTGTCCAAATGTTTTGCCGCATGATTCCACATATAACGGTGGGTTAGGAGAATATCCACACATAATACGGATAAGATTGCCAAGACGGTTTAAATTTGGGGTTGAAATTATAAGTTTTCCTTCGGGTTTAAGCACCCGAACAATTTCAGTCAGAAGCGTTTTTATGTCATGAAAAAAAAGATGTTCAATAACGTCACAAAGATAAATTACAGAAAAAGATTCTGTTTTAAAAGGCAGCCCCTCTCTGAGATCACTTCCTGTAATAAATACAGAGTTGTTAGTCAGAAAATCAATATAGCTTTTACTTTTGAAGTAGGATCGAGATGGGTGTTCCGTTGTAAAACAACTCTGCCGGGAAAGCCTTGAAATGCCTGTTGCAAGCACGCCAAATCCAGTACCAATTTCCAGAAAGTCAGAGTCTGGCAGCACTGTTTTGCTGATAAGATAATAGTGATTTGACCATATCTCAAGAAAGGAGTCAGTAAGTTCCGGAATATTATCTCCATAATCAATTTCAGAAAGTTCAATAATCAACTTTTTCCAAAAATCAACATTATTTTCTCTATTCAAGATTGTTGTCCTCTATAATTAACGATTCCTGGTTCTAAAAAATTTTATGTCTGTCACATTGACTGAAAGAACCAAAGACGACTACAAATCTTCTGCTCTAAGCCCAGTGTGTTTAGAAATTTTGGAGAGCATACGTGGACCTAACTCTTCTCCATCGTGAAATGCAAATACAAAGTCAGACCAACCATCTCTTGATAGAGTGCGGTGGGAGCCTGTTTGCCGTTTAATCACCCAGCCTATTTTCAGAAGAGCAGAAAGTACACGCCTTGCTTTTGAAGAAGACCACTGACTCATGCTGCTACAGGTATTGAAATATTTATAGCAACTGGGTTGGCTTCACCATGCTCAAGTTTGTCTGCAAGAACACGAAGTGCAAGCACTTGAGCTTTTGTCATCGCCTCATTCGGGGAACTGCCATAAGCAAGCACACCAGGCAACTGCTCAACTTCAGCCAGCCAACGTCCGTCATCTTCTTGTTCGCAATCTATAATAATATCCATCTTGATACTCCTTATCTTTAAAACATTACAACGCCCTAAGGGGCGGGGTATCAACCTGAGCTTCGCAATCAACCCGAGCTTTGCAATCCAAATTATTTACAATCCACTCATGATCAAGTTTGAGCAGTCCTATCTCTTTTGCCCATTTGTCCTCTGGGAGAACTGAAAATGCTGCGGATTCTTTTTGATGAAAGCATTGAAGTCCTGAATCATCAAGCATAGATATAACAACGTAAAACTTACCATGTAGAAATGGAAGATTTTTATACTTTAATGTTATTCTCCCACACCCCTTTTCGGTCAATGGCTTTTTAATCTTTTTAGCCATATTTGCCGCATGACAGATAAGATTATCATTACGCCGAATACCAGCAGCAATAAAAAAGGGGAGTTCTCCAATATTTTCGTATTCAATATCTACTTCAAGAGACTCTCCCTGAGAAATATCTATTGCATCAGTAGATCTATTCAAGCGGATTGATTTTACAATAACGGGAATGGACTCCCGTTCAAAATTATAAGATGAACTTTTGATTTTATGTGAATCTTTTTCTTGATTCAAGATGGTTGTTTTTTCATTCAAAATGGCTGTTTTTTCCAGATTATAATTTTCATAACTTGCTGTGACATGAGTGGCAATACCCTCATTCTTTATCTCTCCCTTGTCAAACCAGATTACCCTGTCACAAAGCTGATTTACTGTAAACATGGCATGACTACAAAAAATTGTCTCTCCAACAATCATTCACAAAACCGAGGTTGGCGGGGTGAAAATTGTCGAAAAGGAGAGCGGTCGCATCCGTTCTGCTGTCAGGCGTATGCTTTATGAAGTTCCTGAAAACTATGCT
>JADGBP010000268.1 GCA_015231395.1 Desulfamplus sp.
ACCCTACATGGTGGGGGATTTCTATCTGGATGCACGCATGAAGGATGGATACAAGGCATTCGGCTCTTTTGAACTTAAGCATGACGCATCAGTCAATGAAGGTAAAAGCGGTGATGACAAAACAACTTTTTCCACAAAGGAGCTCTTTGCGGATTTTAATTTCAACAGAAATATCTATTTAAGGGCTGGCAAGCAGGTTCTGAGCTGGGGCCAGTGCTATCTCTGGAATCCTACTGATATGATAAATGTGGAGAACAAGAGCTTTCTGCATAAACTTGAAGCACGCGAAGGGACATACGGAATCAAGGGACATATACCCTTTGGTACGGCTGTAAATATTTACGGGTTTGCCAATCTGGAGGATGCAGATGAGGGGGGAGATGTAGCAGGGGCGGGCAAGTTTGAGTTTCTTGTCAATGGTACGGAGATGGCATTTTCGGCATGGGCAAAAACACAAGCGGTGTTGCAGTAGAGATGGATGAAGCCTCTTTTGGAGGATAAAATCAAACGCTACAGGCTTTTTTCTTATATATCAAATTGACAAAAGCACTTGTTTTTTTTACGACGATCTTTCTGATTGTTAGAATGTGCAACCAGTAAATCTGAATGTTCAACCAGTCAAATGGTTGAACATTCTTAAATTAAAACAATGTAACCTTTTTAGTGTCTCATTAAGCCGTAAAGATTACACTCAAATTAAAACACTATCCCCGTAGTAACCAGAATATCGTATTTCATCCCGCCTGCCCTGTATTCACCATCTTTGTCTCCTTAGAGATGTTTTATAACGGCGACGGCTACTCTAACAACCCATTGGAGAAACGAGAGCTATATGCGTATGATGATAAAATATTCAGCATGAATGGGACAACAGTCAGTATCCCACTCGGCGACATGAAAACATATCTCTTTGGACATGACCTGTATGAGCCCAATTATTTTTCAAAATACTACGCAGCTCTATTTATAACATTAAGAGAGTTTATAATAAGCGACATAACCCTTACATTGAACACAATATCCAATATAGAGCAAAGATCATATATCGTCTCGTCCAATATGAGCTACACCAACATAAAGGATATAACAACTGGTCTATCTGTGAATAGTTATCTTGGAGACAAAGATGGTGAATACAGGGCAGGCGGGATGAAATACGATATTCTGGTTACTACGGGGATAGTGTTTTAATTTGAGTGTAATCTTTACGGCTTAATGAGACACTAAAAAGGTTACATTGTTTTAATTTAAGAATGTTCAACCATTTGACTGGTTGAACATTCAGATTTACTGGTTGCACATTCTAACAATCAGAAAGATCGTCGTAAAAAAAACAAGTGCTTTTGTCAATTTGATATATAAGAAAAAAGCCTGTAGCGTTTGATTTTATCCTCCAAAAGAGGCTTCATCCATCTCTACTGCAACACCGCTTGTGTTTTTGACCGCAATCAAATTGCCCATTGTGATCGGCAGATAGGATTCAACGAAGAACTGAAGTGATTTAAGAAGACCTTCGTAAAAGGGCAGATCCTTCTTTTTTGCGGATTCAATTTTCTTGGCGGCAATTGTGGCTCTCCAAAGAAGCATCCACACAAGAACAACATCACCTGTGGCATCCTGGAACGGGTGAGCATTTGCAAATGCACTGAGCACTTTGGGAGACATGGCTGTCTGACCCATGTGGATAGATACTTCAGCCAGCTTGTTGAATGCTTTTTCAATCTTTTCGGTGTAAGGAACCAAAGTCGGAATCTCTTTTGCCGCAGCAAGTGTTTTCTGCATCTCGCCAAACAGATCCATAACTGGTTTTCCCTTGTTCATGCCAAGCTTTCTGCCCAGAAGGTCCATAGCCTGAATACCGTTGGTGCCTTCATAGATCATTGTGATGCGGCAATCTCTCAAAAGCTGTGCCATTGGATACTCTTCAATAAAACCATATCCTCCGTAAACCTGCATGCCTTGACTGCAGACCTCAAAAGACCTGTCTGTCACATAACCTTTTGCAATAGGGGTAAGAACTTCAACAAGACCCTGATACTTTGCTCTCTCCTGCTCTGTTGCACCTACATCAGCCATATCTGCACAGTAGTTCACATAGTAGAGGATACTTCTCATCCCTTCTATAAATACCTTCATCTTCATAAGCTGTCTTCTGACATCAGGATGGTTGATGATGGTAACTGACTTGGCGTTGGGGTTCATCATGTCAAGCAGATTTTTACCCTGAATTCTCTGCTTAGCATAGTTGACCGCATACATGTAGGAAGATGTGGCACAGCCAAATCCTTGGAAACCTACAAGTAACCTTGCTTCGTTCATCATTACAAACATAGCTTTCATGCCCTTGTTCTCTTCGCCAAGAAGAGTGCCGATGCAGTTGCCACTGCCTCCCAATGCTAAAGAGCAGGTACTATTGGCGTGAATACCCATTTTGTGTTCAATACCTGTACAGATTACATCATTGAACTCTCCAAGAGAGCCATCTGGGTTAACTCTGAATTTAGGTACAAGAAAAAGGCTTATGCCTCTTGTTCCTTCAGGTGCGCCTTCAATACGTGCAAGAACAGGATGGATTATGTTTTCTGTTAAATCATGCTCACCGCCTGATATGAAAATTTTTGCACCTGTTATTGAATACGTTCCATCAGGATTTTTCTTTGCACTGGTAGTGAGAGCACCAACATCAGAACCTGCGTCAGGTTCAGTTAGAAGCATGGTACCAGCCCATTTGCCTGAATACATGTTTTTCAGATAAGTATTTTTTTGCTCATCAGTTCCAAACTCTTCTACAAGCTTTCCCGCACCGTGGGTAAGCCCTGGGTACATCATAAATGGATAATTGGCACCATTAAAGTATTCTGCGGCAGCAGATGCTATTGTTTTTGGCATCCCCTGACCACCCCATTCCGGAGACTCTGTTGTGGCAAGCCACTCGCCTTCACGGATAAGATCATAGAGTCTTTTAAAAGGCTCGGGAGTTATAACTTTGCCGTTTTCTAATTTACATCCCTGCCGATCGCCCTCTTGCTGAGTTGGAAGAATCTCTTTTATTGCAAGATTTCTGGCTTCGGATACAATAAGATCAATGGTTTTTTTGTTAAATTCTTCGAATTTCTCATGTTTTGTTGAAATAGATTCTGCATCAAGCATCTCATGCAGCAAAAAATCAATGTCCCGTCGGTCTGCTATAAACTGTGCCATTTTTTAAAATCCTCTCCTCTGATACAAATTAAAATCCTGATGTTTATTAAAAAAATTAACTTTATGAAAAAGTTAAATACTATCTTTTGAAATACTCTTTTTTAATACGGTCTTTTACTCTCTTTTGAAATATTTTTTTAAGGGGCAAGTTTTTGATAAAATTTGGATTGATATTCCAGTCCAGTTGAATTGTCCTTCATATTCCCAAAGGCTCATTCAGATGTTGAATCTTATAAAAAAACATATTCATCCCTAAATTAATAAAAATCATTAAAATTCAATGTAAACAAGTAGTTTTTAATATTATTTAATGATTTTTGTGATGATTTATGCTACAGATAACCTTAATTTTATTTTATTTATTTTAAATGAATACATATTCATTACACTATAAAATTTTATAGTCAATAATAATTTTTATTTTTTGACTTTTTTTATATTGAACCGTGTTGCAATGTCAGATATAAATTGAAATTCTTTTTAAAATCGTCAACGACAAATTGCATTTGCCAACGCATTTGCTGAAATATTTTTTTACAACTGGAGGGGTATATGCAGTTTATTGTAATTGGTTATGATGGCACAGATGAACTTGCTCTTAAAAGAAGAATGGCTGCCAGAGAAGAGCATCTTAAAGTGGCTTCAGAGATGAACAGCAAAGGTAAATGGCTTTATGCAGCTGCAATTTTAAATGATGCGGGTAATATGTGTGGCTCAATGATTGTGTGTCAGTTTGACTCAATAGAATCTCTTAAATCAGAGTGGCTGAACACAGAGCCCTATGTGGTTGGGAAAGTATGGGAAACAATCGAGATTAAACAGGC
>JADGBP010000269.1 GCA_015231395.1 Desulfamplus sp.
CCGCTTCCTGAACCACTTATGATGTTTTCAGCACCAGCAGTTATAATTTTTTTTACTGCTCCGCTGTAATCAATATACCCACCTATTTTAAATGAAGCGAGAATATCAATATTTTCAACGGTGTGTCTCCAATCCTTGATATCTATATCTTCAAATTGCATTGTTACAACTATATTTAATGGTTCGTCGTTTGATGATTCGTCGGTTAACTGGCTTGCTGAGGACTCTTTCTGAGATGAAGATAGCTGTGGAAATGAAGATGATTCTGGTATTCCCAATGCAACCATTCCATCAATATTGCCGCCGAGAGCCAGAGCTTTGACCTTGATCTGTTTTACATCTTTGTAAAGAGAGAGAATTTCTGGATAGACAGTAATAAATTCCATTCGTATTTCATTGCCGTCATCAAAAAGAATGGCTGGATTCTCTGCCCTTAGGCCAAGCGGAAAGACAGGCTTTACATTTTCCATTACAGCATGTCCATTTGTAATGGTCGTATTTATCTTGTCACAGAGAATCAGTGCTACCCGCTCTCCAGGAAAAAGAAAAAAAACAAAAAAAATAAATACTGCCAATCCATAAACAAAATAGAAAAAAACACGTTTTAATGTCATCTTTTTACCGTAAAAATGTAATATAGTTATTGGAATTTTCAGGAAATTTAATCCAACGATAAGTGTAACTAAGCTACTTGTATTCAAAAAAATAACTAATAAACCATAATTGAGGTAATGCCAATTTATTTTTTGTTCTTTGTTCGTTCAGAAAACAAATGTTCATAATCAGAATTCACCCCTGACCATGAAAACCGAATGTGTTTTTAACGGTCAATTATACCTTGACATAAATTTAATGGAAGCGTAAGAATTTGATTAAATATTTAATCAAATTCCTAAAAATAGATTCAAAAAAAATAAATTGGCAAAACCCACGTAGCAAGCTACGGGGTATATGCTTTGCAATTAAACCATACATCAGGAGATAAACATGGCATTATCATTTATGGAAGGAAACGAAGCAATTGCAAGGGGAGCCATGGCTGCAGGCTGCTCTTTTTTTGCAGGATATCCAATCACGCCTGCCACCACAATATTTGCAAATATGCTGACCATGCTTCCTCCCAAGGGCGGAGTCTGTATTCAGGGAGAGGATGAAATTGCCTCCATGGGATACTGTATCGGAGCATCAATGGCTGGCAAAAAGGTTTTGACCGCAACTTCAGGGCCCGGCATCAGTCTTTACAGCGAACAGATATCCTTTGCCATAGGAAGCGAAATTCCTATGGTAATTGTGGATGTTCAGCGTTTAGGGCCATCTACAGGGTCAGCAACCCGCGGGGCGGACAGTGATATTCAATTCCTGAGATGGGGTAACAGTGGCGGAGTTCCCGTGGTTGTACTTGCTCCCAAGGATGCTCTGGACTGCTATCTTTTGACTGTACACGCGTTCAATTTTGCCGAAATGCTCCGCTGTCCGGTATTTATTGCATCAAACAAAGAGATTGGAATGACAAGAGAGAGTGTGGATTTGGACTCTGTGGAACTGCCCCCGATTATTGAGAGAAAGCAATTTCAGGGAAATGCTGATAAATATCTCCCATTTGAAGCTACCCCTGATGCTGCTCCTGATTTTCTTCCGATAGGCGGAAAAATTTTAGTTCGTCAAACATCATCCACTCATGGCCCTGATGGCTACATCACCATTGATCCGAATCTGATTGAAGAAAATCAAGAGCGTCTCAGAAACAAGATTTTCAGTGCTGAAGAGCAATTGACTCTTTATGAGGAGAACCAAAGGGACGGGGCAGATACTCTGCTGATAAGTTATGGCGTAACCTCCAGAGCCGCAGAAGATGCCTGCTTCATGCTTGAAAAAAAAGGAAAACCAGTTTCAACCCTTACTCTGAAAACTCTCTGGCCAATTCCCAAAAAGCTCATCCGTGAAAAAGCCGCAAACTACAGGCGTATCGTGGTTGTAGAAATGAATCTTGGGCAATACATAGACAATATTGAACGAATATTGCCGGAAAAGAAGATCACTTTTTACGGACAGATGAACGGAGTATTGATTACACCCTCGAAAATAATGGAGGTCATTCAAAATGAAGACCATGGAAATGGGAGACCATGAAAATGAAGATCATAGAAATGGAGGTCATTGAAAATGGATAACTTTCTGAATACAAAAAAAACGGATAGTTTTATAAATAAAAAACGACCGCCTGTATTTTGTCCCGGCTGTACCCATGAGCGTATAACAAAAGCGGTTGATAATACGTTGGTAAAACTTGCTCTTCCGTCTGACAAAACCGTGATTGTAAGTGACATTGGATGTTCCGGTCTTTTTGACACATTTTTTGATGTTCATGCTCTTCACGGACTTCATGGCAGAGCACTCACCTATGCCACAGGGCTGAAACTTGCCGATCCCGAACTTAATGTTATTGTAACAATGGGAGACGGAGGACTTGGCATTGGCGGTGCTCATGTTCTTGCAGCATGCAGAAAAAACCTTGGCCTGACCCTGATTATCCTCAATAATTTCAACTTTGGCATGACAGGCGGACAATATTCTGTAACCACGCCGTCAGATGCTGTTGTAGGCTCTGAGTTTCTTAATAGTGCTGAAATCCCGATAGATATATGTGCGGTTGCAGAAAGTGCTGGTGCTACATGGATAAATCGATGCTCTGGCAATAGCCCTACCCTTTCCGATATTTTGTGCGAAGCGATTCAGCACAAAGGCTTCTCTGTTGTTGAGACACTGGGAATGTGCACTGGTCGTTATACCAAGAGGAACTCGCTTACACCCAAAGTTATTGACGAAATGATAGAAAGACTTCCCGCATATAAAGGAGTTGTTGAGAAAAATATTAGACCTGAATATGGAGAGCATTATCGCAAACTTGCTGCTCAACGGACAACCTTTCCAGAACTTTTCAAAGTGGAAAAACTCTTTGATTTGAATTGGAATGAGCAAAATGCAAAGGATCATAATGAAAATGGTCAGAATGCAAAGGATCATAATGGAAATGAGCAAAATACAAAGGATCATAATGGAAATAAGCAAAATGCAAAGAATCAGAATGCAAATGGTCAGAATGCAAAGGATCAGAATTTGAATGACCACAAACGCCATGAAATTGTAATTTTAGGAAGTGCCGGCATGAGAATCGTGACTGCCGGTGATATGGTCTGTTATGCGGCTATTTCCGCAGGACTTCACGCATCTATGAAAAACGACTACAATATTACGGTTCTTCGTGGGCAGTCTGTGAGCGAACTGATTCTGTCAAAGGCAAAAATCGGATATGCGGGCATTGAATCTCCCACAGTTCTAATTGCATTAAGTGACGAGGGTGTTCAGCGGAGACAAAAACTGTTTGGCACACTTGAGTCATCAACACTTCTTTTAAAAGACAAGAATGTGCCAATACCTGAAACCCTTGCCACAGTTGTGGAGATTGATTTCAAGGAGTATCAGATTAAAAAGCAGGACTGGGCACTTGCCTCTCTTGGATTCATTGCCGGAAGAGAACAAGGAATAACCATGGAGATGCTTGATTTTGCACTTAAATCAAGATTTAAACCAGCACTCTATGAATCAGCCATGGAAACTGTTAAAAAACTGGAATCTATATAAAGTTAATGCCATGACAGGCACAACTAACGATAAGGAATGGGAATAAAAAAAGAGGAGGCACAATGGATTTTAAACTCTCAAAAGACCTTGAAATGCTCAGAAAGGCAGTAAGTGAATTTGCAAAAAAGAAAATTGCTCCGAATGCAGACCAATGGGACAAAGATCACCACTTTCCGTATGAAGAGGCAATTAAACCAATGGGAAAACTTGGCTTTTTTGTCACAGTCTCGCCCACAAAATATTTTGCCTTTGCCACACTCAGGCCATTATTGAGATCGCCCTGATCCTTTTCCCATGCGGCTTTATAAACCAGAAAACGGGCAGCATCAATATCGGTTGCC
>JADGBP010000026.1 GCA_015231395.1 Desulfamplus sp.
AGTTGTCTAATCTGTATATTGGAGCTTTTACTTTCTGGAAACCGCTTTAGCTCGTTGATCAGACCTACATATATTTTATCAGATTCATCATAAAGCCCCTGGTCTGAATAAAATTTTGCTTCATTCAATTTTAAATCAAACAGAGTTTGATCAATAATGGGATTTTTATTTTCCATTTATTGGCTCCCTTCACATACCCTCAAGCAGTCATGTCCGGATTTAGTTTAACCTGAATAATGAAAATCAGAATATGATTTCACTTAAGTTATTTTTTGAAAAGAGGCAAAAAAGGTATTGTACCAATATCAACAATATTAACATTGTAATCAGAAAAACGGTTTTGTCCATGTTTCAAACCAGTTGTAGGACGAGTTCTTGTTTCATAAATATCTGTAACCGGAATAATAGACAGTTTATTATTGAAAGAACAGAGAATAACTATTTTGTAATCAACATTTTGCTTGGTTAACAGATGAACATCTACTCTTATGTTTTTTAAATCACCGCTGTTGAATTGATTTAAATAACCTTTCATGTTTTTGGAAAGCTTCTGGAAAAAAGAGGAGAAATCACCAAGAAGGAGTGATTCAGTATTATGAATAGTCTTGGTAAGCTTCGAAGGAATTTTATATGTGTTATAAATCTTGTCATCTGGCAATGCAATAACCTGCTCATCTACCTTAAAGCATCTGACATACTGCGGGGTATCTTCCAGATATTCAGATTCGGAAATATCTTCAGAAACATTATTTTTAGGTTTGTCTATTGAAGGTGCATCATCAGGATGATTTTGTTTTTCTTCAGCTCCAGTTTGATTTAAGCCTGCTACATATTTTTCTTTGGGGGCTGTAGCTACATTAGGCATAAGATTGTCAGCATTATCATATTGAAGATCATCCGCTGTAATCTCATCATATGATATATCATCCAAAGTAACTTCTTCAAAGGATACATTGCTGTCAATGTTTTCTACTATTCCCATTGTATCAGGATTAATCTGTTCAAAATCTATCTCAAGGAGGGAATTTTGCTCTGAACGGATATCATTTTCCTGTTCCATATCCTGTTCCATGTAATCACTATCACTAAATTCTATTTCATCCAGTGACACCTCATTCAGATTATTTTCAATTCCGGAATTACTCTGTATCTGATTATCACTATCGGAGTTCATTTCGTCAAAATCAATTCCGTCAAAGTTTATCTCATCGTATTGCGTGGGGTCATCGTCTTCAGCCTGCGATGTATTAAATACAAGATTATCCATATTATCGAGAGAAAGATTATCGACATCAATATCCTGCTCAACATTTGAAGTTGTCGGCAAAGAAGCTACAACCTGCGATAATTCATCTATCTGCTCAGAAAGCTTGGATTCAAGATTATTGATTTGGTTATTTATATTGTCATTAATCTGATTATTTAAACTGGTCAGTTCAGATATTTTTTGTTGCAGTTTTATATTCTGTGTATCAATAGATGCGAGCCTGTTTTCACAAAGTTCCAGTCTGGCCATAAGACTCAAAATGATTGCAGAGCTTTCAATGGCTTCCGTTGTTGTTTGTGATACGTTAGCCGATACTTCCGATTGAAGTTCAAATTCCTGTTGTGATGCAAATTTCGGTTGTGGTACAACTTCTGGTTTAGGCACAGGTTCTGATTTCTGTGTAACTTCCGGTTGCGGTATAAAAATTTGTGACCGTTCTTGCATCTCTACTTCTTGAGGAGTAGAGCGTTTGACTTTTGCAATTTTACTCTTCAGATCCAGTACCTGAT
The DNA here is from genome assembly GCA_015231395.1 of Desulfamplus sp. Taxonomy (GTDB): domain Bacteria; phylum Desulfobacterota; class Desulfobacteria; order Desulfobacterales; family Desulfobacteraceae; genus Desulfamplus. The sequence continues at coordinate 1,777 of JADGBP010000026.1, forward strand.
TGTATGCCGTAGTTTTTGCCTGCCTAATCGTCTCTTCATCTGTTCCGGCCTGATTAATATCTTTAAATGTTTTAATGATAAATTCAAGTACTTGATGGGTGTCTGACAGAGCTTTGTCTTTTGAGTTCTCCAGATAACGGACAATGCTTGTCAGCATTTTAAGTATATCCTGATTATGTTTTCCACTATATTTTGGAGTGATTTTTTTCAAAAAATCGTTAAATTTCTTGAAATTTTTATCAGAACACTCCCAATCAAGTGCAAGCATATACTCTTGCATTAATTCAAAATCATCTGGTTGCTTTTTGTCTTCTTTTTCTGAAAACATATCGTCTTCATCAGTAAAAAGAGCATCTATAGCCATAAAAGCATCATCTGTCAATTTTTTAACATCAAATTCGTCTGTCATAGCAATCACTCAATTCAGATTTAGGGTCAGTAAAATTCAGTTTACCTGTTTGATTCAGCAGGCATAACTATTGGGATAGAGCATATCAATCCGACTATCAACTTTGTTTAATGACTTCCAGCATTGCTTTTTGAAACTGAGTTTTTTCTGCATGTGATTGTATCTCAGCTGCGACTTTTTCAATTAAGCTGTAAAGAAATTTGCCAGGAAATTTGTCCTTCGGAATATTAAATTCTGAAATTGCATCATCAATCACAATGGATGCAATAGGACCTATTGCTCTTGATAATTCATTCTCAAGTTGTTCCCAGAATATAAAAGACGTTTCCTGTTCACCCGAAGATCTTTCTGATACGGCTGTGGAGCTCTCTGATATTGCTGAAGATTTCTCTGATACTGCTGAGGATTTTTCTGATACTGCTGCGGAGTTCTCTGATATTGCTGAAGGTGTTTCATCAGTGACCTTGGTCTGAAAAAGTTTCAAGATCTTTCTCTTCTGCAAATTTACCAGCGAAGCCTTTATATCTTCTGCAGACATATTATAACTTTTTTTAAGTTCAATAATAAGCTTGTTAAAATCAGGATACTTGTTAAGCATTACAATAATCGCCCATTCTGAAGAAGATAGAGTAACGCTACTCTCTGTTGAGGGAATTAACTCAATAATATATTTAAGCATATAGATTGCTCCTTGGCGACTGACTGAGAAGAAAAATAATCTGAATGAATAAAAAACACTTAGGGTAGAACTCCGACTAAACGCTGATGGTTATGAACAATATTCAAATTAGAATCTATTTTTAAGATGAGCAATAACATAATAGCCTACCAGTCAAAAATTGACGAAAAAAATTTCTTGTATTTACCCTGCTTCTGAAACTCATCAGCAAATTCATTAAACTCCATTTTTATTTGTGAGACACTTACTTTGTCAGAACATTCGCAAATAAAAATATAATGACTCTTTTTAATCATATGGATAATACTATTATCTTCTTTTAGTGCAATCGTCTCTATATCAGAAGGATATTGCTCTTTGATCTTTGTTACAAGATCATTATAATAGAGTTCTCTGTAATACCCTTTTTCTTGTTTTCTCATATCTGGAAAAAAATAAGTTTTATTCTTGATATTAATAACAAGACTGATGACATGATTATGATTTTCAACAAACAAATTGGGATCGTTTTTAGTTTCTGATTTCATAGGTAACCAGTATATTTGAATAGTTATCTTTTATTGCTTTAATTCCATCTTTGGGAAGATTGGCTTTTTTTGCAATAGAATTGATCAGCTCGTCTAAAGCATGAATCGCTAATTTAGTATCAACCTTTTCCCACAAATCAATTTTATTATTTTCATAATTAAACTCTCCTGCAAATGGGTTGAGAAAAATATATTTATTGCTAAGTTCAATAGCAGATGTTCTCCAGATTGAAGTGAAATCTGCAGGAGCTGTATTCATTTCAAGCATCTGAAAAATTTCCTCATAACATTTAAGAGCCAGAGTTCTATTTTTATCGTCAGAAGCAGATGTTGAAGAAATCGACTTTGCACTTGCAGTATCAGATTTAGAAGAAAGATGGTTGGCTGCAAAAGGCGTTGGTGATGATTGGTGTTGTTTTGAGGCAACAACAGATGAAAACATGCAAACTGTTACCATTGAATTTTTAAGTGCAGACTGAATCTGAGATTTGTCCAGATTATGTTCAAATACCCCATCTTTACCTTTTATGTTCATATAACCAAAAATCTTACCATTATAAAAATAGATATATTTTTTAGGCTCACTGTTTCTGGATGCTTCAAGAAAACCGGTTATTTTTTTAGATTCAATTTGAAGAAAAAACTTGTCAAAGTCAACTGAATCAAAAGAAAAATTATCGTAAATTGATTTTGCAGTATTGCATCTTGCAAAAAAATCGACGACTTGTTGTGGAACAGTGTAAGATGATACAAAAAATGGTTGTTTTAAGACAGATGGCAACTCTAATGAGCTAAACTCTTTTATAGTATGACCTGAAACCCAGAAAGAGGAGATAAACTTTCCCGCTTTTATAAAAAAGAAGCACTGTGTCTGGTTGTCATCTAATTTAATGTAACCATTAAATGTCTGATTTTGCAAAAAAAGTTTATATCTATCAAAATAGATATAACTTGAATGAAGACCTTCATGATAAATATCAAATTTTGGAATCATTTAAGCATTCCTTTTTCTCGCATGTATATTAACAGATAATCAGTCATAATCTGCTTGGTGAAAACAATCTGAATACGGGCTTTAATATTGTTGTCCAGATAAATAACCATAAATATGTCTTGCTGATAACTTTCAAAATAGTTGATACCATGCAGATTTAAAGCTGTAAAAACACAGTTGTCATATTCAAAAAACTTTAAGGATTGTATGAAAGGATATTTTTTTCGGATATTTTCCTCTAACTCATCAAGATATGCAATACTTTCATCTGCATATCTTGTGCAGTCAATCATAAGAAAATTGATATCCACTTCGATATTTTTTTCAGACACTTCGGTGGCGTTATTGTATTTAAAATCAATGTCCTTAAGAAGAGAGATTTGCCTTATTGAATCAACACCTTTCATTCCAAGAAAATCAGCATAAACCGCATCACCGTTCTCGAATCCAATTCTTCCATACAGATTACCCTTCATGGAAAATTCCAGTGCACCAGTATTATTTTCATTGGAGCAAATTTGCAGCAGACTGCCAAGCGAAAATGTTTTAAGGGTTCCATTCAACATATTTTTTAACCCCTTACGTCTTAATAGTATATATAATAGTATATATCAAGGTCGCAATTTATAATAATATTAGAGTAATTTTCAGTCAGATCTTTATTTAGGTCAAATTTTTATATCTCGCTTTTTAAGCTTTATTGTTCATGATTTTATATTCATGATTTTATATTCACCTTCAACTGTTTTTACATAGTCTCCCATTTCCTGACCATCTACAGGTTCAGCATACACAATATAGTCAACAAACAAAATATCATAATCATCTGCTCTGTTTATAATTACCGCAAAACGTTTATCGTCCTGATTTGGCAATGCAATATTTATATTGTTAAGAGACTGCTTGTTGTCCATCTGAAAATCATTCACCTTCTTTAATACAGAACCTCCCCTTGCAAATCCAACGAGCTTATTGTGGGGAATAACACTGCTTTTAAGAATTTTTTCAGAAACAGGCTTGTCAAATTTAATAATTTCAACAATATCTTTATATATTACAGCACATTGCTGTTGATCTATTTCTACCAGAAGAAAATGAGAACGTGTTTGTAATTTAGTCTCCTGTTGCTGGAAAACTTTTTGTGGCGGGGGAGTCTGTACTGGCTGAGATTGCACTTGTCTCAACTCTTGCTTTTGCTGAGGCTGAGATCTCGATTCAGTCTGTTGAGAAGATTGAGTTTGCGGAGATATCGATTGAATTTGCGGTTGAGAAGCTTGAGTTTGCTGAGATAGTGACTGGGCATGTTGAGCCTGTTGAGATATTGACTGGAGTTGCTGTGGTTGCGACTGCGTTGCTTGAATCTGTTTCGATTCAGAAGACGCAACTGTTTGTTTAGGGGAAGGGGCTCCATTTGTTTCTATCTGGCGAGATTGTTGCGGCTTACGTATCTGTTGAGACTGTAAACTCTTATGACGCTGGAGGGACTGTTGTGCTGATGCAGGTGTCATCGACGAAGAATTTGTTGTTGCTGCCTGCTGTTGTGCAATATTTGTCTGTTGAATCTGACCCTGGTTCTGAACCTCTTCACGCATCTTTCCAGAAGCCACTTCAAGCTTGTTAAGACTTCTTTGATTTTCTTCTATTTTAATATTTATCTCATAAAGCTGTTTATGTATAATTTTTTCAACATATGTCTGAATAACACTCAAACTAAAACTTTTAGTTTGCTCAATATAATCGCTGTCAGAAAGAAGCTTGTCTAAATATTTACTTTTAGTTGCTTTATGAATAGCTGTATCAGAGAAGAAATCCGCTTCATCAAGAAGGTGCCTGGCCAAGTTTTTGATGGCTTCATTAGTTTCAAGACAACCGATAATATTATTTAAAATTGTCAAAAACTTTTTATCAAATGCATCTTCAACTGCAATTGAACCAACATATTTTTTTACTTCCTGAATAGCGGACATCTGATCAACAAGATAAGGAGCAAGAATATTACGAAATAATTTATAATCCATACATCACCGTAAGTTCTTTAGAGATGAAAGATTCAGACCTTACAAAAACAATTAAGCTCTGAATTTACACAAAAAGTTATCAACCATATACTATCCGTCAGTTGATTTAACATATAATTTTTAAACAGGCTCTTATGACCCGTCAGTTGTTTATTTTATGTTTGTTTAAAATTGTTTTTTCAATAACTGATCTAACTGTCTCTTTGGAGATATAATTGACAGTTTTAAGAACATTCATTCCACTTACAGCACTTGCAGAAAACGATTGAACGTTTAATTCCGAGTTTAAGAGCTTTTGCATATCTTCTACTGGTGAAAGAGGAATCATGTTTTCATCAATATCACGTTTATTCCATTGAAAAATCAACTTTACATCAGACAAGCTCTGTTTGTGATACAAAAGATTGCCTTTCAGATTTTCAAAGGATTCAAGATTTGCTTCCTGTCGTGATGCAAGTGAGTCTGCAACAAAAACAAGTCCATCTACTCCCTTGAGCACTAACCTTCGAGTTGCTTCATACTTAACTTGCCCAGGAGTTGTATAGAGCTTAAGTTTCAAATCGAACCCATTGATTTTTCCAAGACTGACAGGGAAAAAATCAAAAAAAAGCGTTCGATCTCCTTTTGTGTCTATAGAAACCAGTTTGCTGATCTGTTGATTTCTGTTTTGTTGCAGCTTGTTATGAATAAATTCAAGGTTGGTGGTCTTTCCACTTCTGCCTGGACCATAATAAACAATTTTGATTTGTATTGTTTTATCTTTTAAATTTACGATAGCCATTATAAAAATCCAATGCAAGCGGTTGTTTTTAATATTGCTTAGCCCCTTTCAAAAGCACTTCAAGGGAGATCCCATGTCACAGTTATCCATTCGGATCGTATTTTTAATATTCATTATTAAAATTGTCATAATATAACATCAAACTCAAATTATAACGGTCAAACGTTTCAATGCAGATATATTCATAAATAAATCGAAATAGATTGTACATTAGATTCTTAATCACCAATGATAGAAATAATTTTCTGCTGCAAGCTATTTATTTTAAGCCGTAACAGTCCCAGAGATAGGAAAGGTTTAAAAAGAACAATCATAAGAATATCTTGAGTTATCTTGGCAAAATGAACATTTTCGTTATTGCCTCTATGGAAGAGTAATGAGAAATTATCCTCCTTTATAAGATTGGCAATCTCTTTTGTGGTTGCATAGTTTGCGGCAGACAGTGCAGCAAGAGTATCGACATCAAAGTCCTCTTCACCTGCTGTAAAAAGGGGATTTCCTCCCATATCAGTGATCAATGCATATGTAGCACCAGACTCATCAATAAAATCCTGTAGAATCTTTTCTACTTTAATTACAACATCTTCTCTTATTACAGTATTCATGTCGATCCTCTATAATATTTCAAGTAAAGCTACTAAACGCTCATGACCGGATTCCGGTCACCCCGAAGCATGAAAATCAGAATGTATTTTCATGGTAAACAAAAGATATAAAAATCAATTGCGGCAAAATATTAACAAACATCCTTGATCTAAATATCACATCACCTTTTTCTTAATTGTTTTATTGCAAATCCCATACTGACTTTCATTCTTGCAAAGGCATCAGCCAGAACACCAATTTCATCTTTTGATTCTATGGGAATTTCTAAATCAAGATTGCCAATACTAATTTTATTTGCAATCTCTGTTAACCTTCCAATTGGAGACAGAATCATATGATTGAGAACAAGATAGGCAGCAAGCGAAACCGCAATTAGCAATAGAAAAACTGCAATTATCAATTTATACATGGACTGATTAAATTGTTTCTGAACAAACTTGGATGAAAAATAGACCTGAACCTGACCTATTTTCTTTGAATCTTTGATAATGTCTTCTTCTGATTTTATATGATCACCTTCAATCAAGGTATTATTTTCAATCAAGTTCCAGTCTTTATCCCTTTTGTAGCCAAGATAGAATTTGCCATTGCGGTCAATCAAATTTATGGAATAAATATTATTGTCCATCATCTCGGATTTAAGCGATTCACTCAATATTTCATTATCAAGCGACCAGAATGCGTCAACAATATAAATGGATAATCTTTTGACAGCTATTTTTGACATATTATTGAGCTCTGTTTCCATAGTCTGCTTTTCTGCAATGTAAGTAATTACTACGAAAATAGTCATAATGACAAGGATTAAAGAAGTCAAAACAGCATTAACTTTGACCTGAAGACGATTTTTCCATGTCACCTTAATTATGTCACTGTTCATTTGAGACTGTCCCTTCTGAACACGCGATCGAGATTCTGTTACTTGTGGTTTGGCTGCTATTTTATGTGTTTGAGTATCTGGTTTATTAAGAGATTCAGGTTTATTAATATATTGGTCAATAGGATTTATATGACCACAAGTATTACAGGTAAATTTTGCATTTTCAGATTTGATTATTTTCGGATCAAGCTTGTAATTTTTTCCACATGAAGCACATGAAATATTAATCATTACCTGTATCTCCTTAAAGTTTTAATTATTCAACCATTATGACCGGATCCGGTCACCCCGGAGCATGAAAGCAAAATGTGTTTTCATGGTAAACGGGCATGCTTGTGTATCAATCACCCCAAAATATAAAAATGATAGCCATTTTTAAGGTAAGTTAAATTTTTTATATTATATATATTTTTTTTACAAAAAAACATTCTGTTTTTCATTATTTAGGGATGATCGGAAACTGAATTTTGAGAATCCACAATTATTATTTGTGTGTGGTGGGAATTTAATCAATAGTTTTTATTGCAAAGCAAATACTCCGTAGCTTGAGCTTGCTACGTGGGTTCTATTGAATTTGGAGACATCCTTCATTTTTCACGTTACGTTTTTTTAAAACAAGCACCATTTTTCTATAATTGTATCAAAAAGGTGTCAACTACGAGGTAATATGAAGGATGTTGAATTTAGTACTTTTTAAAAAGAATATAGAAATATTTGCTATCAAAACTCATAATTATTGTCAATAAGAAAATTATCAATAAAATTGAGTGCGGTTGCTTTGAATTTTCTATATATGCTTATAAAAAGTAACGCCCATTGTTTCTGGGCCAGTGTTAATACTAATAGATGGTCCAAAATATGTAACGTGTATTTTTCTACACTTGAATGTTGAATTGAATATTGAGACAAGACTTGGTATGTAGATTTTGTCCTTGGCATGTGAGATCGCTATAGTAATAGAATCTGTTCCAATATCTTTAACCAATGTATCCATAAGAGAGAGCAGAAGATTTTTCTGTTTTCCAAGTAGTTTTGTTTTTACAGCCAGTTTTCCATCTTCCATTCCCAGTACAGGTTTTATTCCCAGTGCTGATGCAAACAATGCCTTCATACCACTTATTCTGTTGCTCTTTTTTAAATATTTTAATGTTGGAATTGCTATATATGTAGAAATATTACCGGCAATATGCTCAATTTTTTTAAGTATTTCATCGAAAGACTCCTCTTTTTGCATACTCGTTGCAGCTTCAATAACACTAAATCCCAACCCCATACCACACTGCTTTGAGTCAATAACTTCAATTCTGCAGTTGTGTTTATGTTTAAAATCATTATGCACATTTAGTACGTTCTCATATGTTTTGCTCAAATGTGAGGAACAGTGAATAAATATTATTTCTTCATATTTCTGGGTAAGCTTGAGATAGGTCAAAGCAAATTCTTCGTAGGAAATAGCACTAGTGGATATAGTATCAAAATCATCAAAACGATTATAAAAGTCTTCTATTGTTATATCTACTCTATCTTTTAATATTTTACCATCAAGAATAATATTAACCGGAATAACTAAGATGTTATTAAGTTCATCTATGATATTTTGGGGCAAATCAGCAGTACTGTCAGTTACAATTAGCCTTTTCATGTAAACTCCTTTTTTGTCATTTGTATGTATTAGAAAATTTTATTAAAATCATAGAATAATATAGTTGTATATAGAAAAATTATATAAAAAAGGTTTGAATTTTTGATAATTAAACACTCATGAAACGATTAAATGCTCATCCCCGAGTTTTTGCCATTCCCATCTGAATTTAATGACAACGAGTTTTTGTCACCTCCACCTGAATTTAATGACAACAAGTTTTGGACACTTCTACCTGAATTTAGTGACAATGAAACAATAATGTTTATTTATGTATGCTTCCTCTCCAAAGTCAAGATAAATTTTTGCTAAAGCTAAGGACTTGCACACAAATAACTTATTCATTTGTAATAGCTCTGTAATTCCAGTTGGATAGACATTCATCAAATTGGAGCGCCATTTGTTTTTGTGCAATTCCTAACCAGCTACTCCCCCTTGTACATCTTCACATCGCCCTGCTTTATGGTCTCGATCTGCTTTTTTTTATCCTCATAGATTTTAGCTGCTTCCAATGGGTTTTTGATAACTTTTGGAGTCAAAAATACATATAAATTTGTTTTATCCTGACCTTTGGATACAGTTTTGAAAAGATAGCCCAATCCGGGAATATCCCCAAGACATGGAAGAGAGTGCTGGGATTCTGAAAGACTTTCGTCAATAAGTCCTCCAATAACAACAGTGTTGCCATCTTCAACAATCAATGTTGTCTGAATCTGGCGTTTCAGAGTGGTAGGGCGGTCGTTGTTGCTTTGGCTTACAGAATCCAGTTTGGTAATCTCCTGAAAAACATTAAGCCGTACAAGCCTGTCCTTGCTTATCTGAGGAGTTATCTTCAGGGTGATACCAACATCTTTGTACTCATAGGAACTATAGGTTTCTGTGGCGTTGTCTGCTGCAGATCGTGTCTGATACGGAACATTTTTACCAATAGTCAGAGCTGCCTCCTCATTGTCTGTGGTTAGAATCTGAGGCGTTGAGAGGATATGGGCATCTTTGTTATTCTTGTAAGCCTGAACTACTGCACCAATTGAGGGGAAAACCACATTGCCAATCTTGAGAGTCTTTCCCATTACCCCTAAGGAAAAACCTGCCGGAAGAGTTCCTCTGGTGGCAATGGTATTAAAATTAGAATAACCTCCACCGCCAAATCCTCCAAAGTAAACCCCCCTGTCATTTCCGTTTGTGTCTGAATCAAATCCTTCTCCTGCCCTCCACTCAGTGCCAAGTTCAAACCCGCTGGTGACATTTACTTCCATTATCAGGCATTCAATATAAACCATAGCTCTTGGTATATCGAGTTTGGCAATAACCTCCTCAAGCACCGGATAATCCTCCTTGTCTCCCATGATAACAAGGCTGTTTGTGGCTTTATCAGCAGTGATTCTTACAGATTTGGATAAAATTGGGACACTCTTTTTGCCGGGCTCCTGTTTGTTCTCATCTGTGGAGGGAATCTCCATTAAAACTTTGGCAAGATTTTCTGCAGATGCGTGTTCAAGGTAGTAAACTCTGACTTTTTCTTCTCCCTTGGGAACTTTTTGATCCAGAAGTTGAATAAGCTGTTTGACTCTTTCTGTCTCAGTTTCGCTGGCAAGGAGTACCACGGAATTTGTTCTCTCATCAGCTACAAATTTAACCACCATATTTGGGTCTTCTTTTCCTTTTTCGCCTCGACTTCTTGCTGTAAATATGGTTGACAGATTGGTTACAAGTTTTGTTGCATCAGCATATTCTACTGGAATTACTGACATTTTTTTACCTATCCCCATAACGTCAACAGCATTGATGATTTTAATAAGACGCTGAATATTGGAATCCGTGTCTGTGATAATAAGCATGTTTGTATCCGAATAGGAGAGGATGACGCTTCCCTTGGAGATAAGAGGGGTAAATATCTGTTTCATCTCATCTGCATCGGCATATTTAAGAGAGATGATCCTTGTTACCATATTATCTCTGCTTGTGCCAGAGTCTGTAAGTTGTGAGCCTGTAAGTTGTGAGCCTGTAAAAAGGCGTGTGTCAAGATTCTGTGAACGGGCTTCAGGAGATGGGAGAATTTTTATAATTTCTCCTGCCTCAACTGCGGAAAATCCATGAATATTTAGAACTGATTCAAATATACGGTATGCTTCGCGAACTGAAATTTTTGAAGGGGAAATGATGGTTACGTTACCTTTGACCCTGTTGTCAACAATGAAATTTTTATGGGTAAGTTCGCTTATGAATTTAATAAAGAGATTGATATCAACATCATTGAAATCTATTGAGACATATTGATCTTCTGAATCCACATTTTTGGGTTGACTGTTTACTTTAATGTTACTGGTATTGCTTTTTAAGGTATTAGGTTTTGTTGTATTTTTT